>JAENXI010000131.1 GCA_016649625.1 Candidatus Bathyarchaeota archaeon | reverse complement strand
CACTACCTCAAACAATTCAGAGGGATAATCAAGATTTAATATGGTTTCCAAGGTTTCGCCTAATACGCTTTCCTCATTGTGCGCAGGGATCAACAAACTAAAAAAATGGCTTATGTCCTCGCCTGGGTTTGTATGTGATCTGGAAAGAACCACCAAAAGAAAAACATTGTATAAGGTGCAGGTCACAAAAAAGTAAAGTGTCAAAAACGTGGCGTCAATGACAAGACCTGGAAGGACAAAGCTCAGGCCAACCGTTGCACCCACTATGAGCAGGGGTCCAACAAGGCTTACCCCAACCGTAACAGTAAGACCGTGTAGGTTTCTAAACGATGCTTTTAATGAAGAAAAGGGCATTTTGTTGTTACACCAAAGCCTCTTCTGTCCCAGCGTCAACAATCATTTGGAGATCAAAAGAGTCCTTGGGTAGATCCAAATTTGATTTTAGTTCTTTGCCAACCACAACTTTTTCGCTGATTTTGATTTGCCCAGCAGCCCTAACACAGCCACCTACCACAGAGCCAGAACCAAGAACAATATTGCCCCCAGAAATGACATCACCATCAATAACTGTGCCAAGTCCTACCATAACATCTCCTAAGACCTTTACTTTTCTGAACAATCGACAATTATCACCAATTTTAAGCTCTCCTTTAACCACTAGTGTCTCATTCACAGTAGTTCCAGAAGGAATTTCGAGATCTCCAACCACCGCAGTAACATTGTCACCCACCAAAAAAACCTCTCCAGTGACATAGGCTGGAAACTTGAGAGTAACGTTTTCATCACATGCTTTCCCTAATGGTGATTGATCCTCAGATAATTTGCTAGGTTTTACCAAACTAATTTCTGGCTGCTGGGAGGTTTGGTCAAAAACTGGTTGTTTGATGGTATCTGGAAAAGTTTTTTGTTTATTTATTTTAAAATCTGCAGGGTTATCTAAACTTGAATTTCTATGAAGTAATCCATTGTTTCTTTTTTCAAGTTTGTATTGGACAGTCTCTCCAGTCACTCCATCTACTCTTAAAGTAACACACTTGTTTGTTTTTATGTTATGAATTGTGAGTTCAAAAAAGGGTTTGTATACTATCGTGTTTTCATTGATTTCAAATAGCTCTCTTATAATCTCAGCTAAATCCGAAGGTCTCTTAGCTATTCTATATCGAAGTAAATCTATAACTTCATCCACAGAAACACTAACTTTCCTAAAATTAAGACTATCATCAAATGTCCCTTCTAATTGAACATCATAGGGAGCAAAAGAAAAGCTTTCAGGTAAGAGCTCCCTTCTTAACCTATCGAGCACAAAAAACGTTTCTTTTTCATAGTGAGCATATTCTTCACCCTCTAGGTGAATCATATTCTCAAGATTTTTTCCCGATTTTGAAACTACAGGTTTAAATTTTCTTCCAGCAATGAAAACTTCCTTTGAGTGTTTATTAACTTCTACTTTAAAATCGTGTTTTCTACAATAATCTAACGAGTATTTCCCGCCGATAACAATATAGGGTTCGTAGTATTTCTCAAAACCAATAAGTTGAACATCTTCAGTTTTTGGTTTCAAAAAACCTAGTTTCGCAAAAAAGTTCTGTTTTAATCCTTCAACATGGAGTCTTACCATATTTGAGTCAAGTCGAGTTTTTAAAACCACGGTTTTAGTTTTCGCTATCTTTTGTGCTATGATTTCAATTTCAGGTACCAAGCTCATTCAACCAGGTTTTTTTCTCTCAACGAATTGCTTCTTTAGGATTAATGCTCCATGCTACTATTAGTTTCAAGAAGATGGAACATTTTCTTAATTAATAGACAAACAGGGAATTATATGGAAAAAAGAAAAGCATTTAATTGCTTTTTTGGGATGTTGAATTCATTTGATTAGGCTTCAACTGCATCGGCTTTTACTGGTTTCGCAGATTTTTTTGCTTCATTTGTAGTAAATGCTTTATTCGCATGGGGAAAAGTAGGTACAGTGTACACTTCAGTAACCCCTGTCATGTCTTTTACTTTCTTTTGGACAAATTCAAGGGCTCGAGTACTATCTTCGGCGTTAATCCAAACTCCGACGTCCCAAGCTCCAAAAATGTTCATGGTATAGCGTAGATCTACTCCGTCTATTGGTTTATTGCTGAGTTGCCTCAAGGAGCCCATAGTATCCATTATTTTTCCAGGATTTAACCTCAGTAAGACCAAATATTCACTCATTTTTTTTGTTTACCTCCATTTATTTATATTCAGATTCTATTTTGGAACTCAATCATCTTCCAAATAACTTAACCTTTATGAATCACCAATATTTATTATCCTCAATTTACTAACCAGCAATATTAAAAAGTCTCAAATAAAAATTAATAATTATTAAAAAACTCAATAAAGTAATCAACAAACCTAATCTCTAGTTTAAATATATTCTTAAATTTCTTGAAGAAAAAGAGGAAACAATAAAAAAATATTACTTTAAGCGATACCACTTCTTAATCTCTTTGACACTCTCATTTGATTCGCGGACTTTAGACAGCATACAATCAAGAGATTTAGAACATTCCACACAAGTATTTGGAATTTCATCCCCCTTATCACGTTCAGAGAGATAACCAAAGTAAAATCTACAACCATCTTTTGATGTGGATGCTTCCTTATCTGTTCCTGTTTTTTTGGTCTGTTCGGTATATGAAGATTGAAAAGTATTTAAAATATTATTCACTTCTAACTTCCGAGATCCTTTATCTGAAACCTCATATTTATTGCCCTTTGGTTTTTTAGTACCTATTGTTGGCCGTTGTTTTTTCTCTTCTAATCTTTTGACTTGTAATTCAAGTTCTTTTATTCTATTACCTTCTTGGAGATTCTTTTCAGCATTTTGATCTTCTCTTCTAATAGAGTCGGTTAATTTTTCTCGAAGATTAGCAAATTCTTTTTGAATCCCAACTCTCGCTTCAAGCTCCTGATTAACCCTACCCTCAACCTTCACCACATTAGCAACCGCCTCATCCGTCTCCTTTAACGCATCATCCCTTTGCCTTGTTAACGCCAAAACCTCTACCCTAAACCCACCCAAACGCTCATCCAAACTCTTAATACAATCATCCTTATCAGAAAGCACCTTCTCCAACTCTTCAATCCTACCAGAATCTTCCCGCATCTTAACCTTATCAGACGCCCTCTCAACCTCAAGCGCCTCAACCCGCTTACTCAAACCCAAATTCTTCTCCGAAACCTCAACTAACTCCTCAACCCTCGCTTCAAGCTCCTGATTAACCCTACCCTCAACCTTCACCACATTAGCAACCGCCTCATCCGTCTCCTTTAACGC
>JAENXI010000130.1 GCA_016649625.1 Candidatus Bathyarchaeota archaeon | reverse complement strand
ACATACACACATTATTTGTTTTATTTTATTGTAGTTATTAATTTCAAAAACTAACTAAAAAAAAGGAAAGGTTTGCGGGATATGTTGAAAACGTGTCCATTCCGAACGAGGCTACCTCATCTCGGCCACGAAATGATGGACCAGCATGGTCTTTCTGCTGGATTTGGTAACATCCTATTACATACTCCTTATTTTCGTTTACGGAAGATTTTGCCACCATCAGCATATTCTCCTGTAACATATTCGTAACCAGCAGTTATCAACTCACAAGCTACTTTTACATCACAAGCTACTCTTTCATTCTTTAGCGTATCACTTAAAGGGATACCCGTTGCTCTGAACGGTCTAAGAGTTTTTTTAACTTCAAGGAAAATTTCTCTATTTCTTTGGTCGGAAAAGTTATTTTCAAATCGCTTCCATCTCTTTTCTTGTTGAATTGTCTTGTCTTTATTAGTTATTACCTAGCATTCAATTTAGTTAAAAATTTAACTTGAAAAAAAAGAAGGTAGCGGTTGATAACAAGAATGTACACAAAACGAAAAAGGCTACCTCATTTCGGCCACTTTATGCTGATTTCGGTTACTGTGTTTTTGTGCTATAAAACTTTTCTGTCTATTTACGTTTTTTCATAAACACTAAGTTATCTTTTGTGCAAACATACTCAAAGCCTACTTCCAACAATGCTTTGATCTCATCAGGTTTTTGTGCGATCTTCACCGTAAAATCATCATCGCTTGGGGAAAATAGCGTTCGTTCAAAGAGTTGTCATGGCTCTCATCAACGTTTTGATTAATGCCAACTACGTTCGAAACGCGTTATTTTATAGCTGATCGAACAGCTTTAGAGGATCAAGCTAAATATAGTGGGTTTTAGCTCTTAATATTGATGGGAAAAAATCAGCCAATAACAAGATATACCATCCATCTCAATAAACGAAAAATTGAGAAAACAATTAATAAAATATATAAGTAGCCACTGGTTCTACACAAAAATCCGACAAACAAACTTTTGAGATGAAATAAACTCTTTCTTTCAAATTTATCTGCTTGTTTTCATCCGGAGATATTATTGTGACTATTAAAAAAACTGAAAAATTAACTACCAACCAAAAATCTATCGCAAATAATGTAAGTAAACACACTACAGCTATTAATTGGAGAGACCACAAATGGCAATTAGAACACTCCATAAAAGATATTGCCACTTTTGAAAAATTAACAGAGATCAAATTCACTAATAAAGAGCGAATAGATATTAACAAAACCATAAACAAATTTCCTTTAAGTATTACACCATACTATGCGTCATTAATTGCAGCAGATAACTATCAAAATGATCCAATATTTAGACAATCTTTTCCCAATCCTGCTGAACTAAAAGTCCAACGATGCGAGATGTCCGATCCTTTGCATGAGGATAAAGATTCTCCCATTAAAGGAATTACACATCGATACCCAGATCGAGTGCTTTTTTTGGTGAGTAATAGGTGTTCAATGTACTGTCGGCACTGCACTCGAAAAAGAAAAGTAGGTGATCCTGATCATATTCCATCAAAAAAACAAATCCTTAACGGCATAAACTATATTAGAAATAACCACCAGATCCGCGATGTCCTACTTTCAGGTGGCGACCCTTTGATGTTACCTGATGAGTATCTGGACTGGATTCTCACGGAACTGTGGAAAATACCTCATATTGAAATAATTAGAATTGGTTCAAGGATCCCAGTTGTGCTTCCTTATCGAATAACTGATAAATTGGTCGAGATGTTAAAAAAACATCAGCCAATTTGGTTCAATACACATTTTAATCATCCAAGGGAGCTTACTCGATCAGCCAGAGAAGCACTTAGAAAACTGGCTGATGCAGGCATTCCATTAGGAAATCAATCTGTATTGCTTGCTGGTGTAAATGATTGCCCTCGAATCATGAAAAGACTTAATCAAAAACTTGTACAGAACAGAGTTAGGCCATATTATTTGTTTCAATGTGATCTTTCGCAAGGTCTTTCACATTTCCGAACACCTATTGGTAAAGGTATAGAAATTATTGAAAGCCTTGTGGGACACACAACTGGATTTGCAGTTCCCACATATGTTATCGATGCTCCAGGAGGCGGTGGTAAAATTCCTGTTATGCCAAATTATATTATTTCTTGGTCCACAAACAAGGTTATTCTGAGAAATTACGAAGGCATCATAACTACCTATCAGGAACCAGATAGTTATGAAACTATTTTCTGTGAAAGAAATTGTGATGAATGTGTTTTACAACTAAAACTAGATGAAGCAGATGAAACAAAAGCAATTGGAATCGAAGGTTTGTTCACAGACTCTGAAGAGCAAATATCGTTAGTGCCAAAAAATAATTCAAGATTTAATCGAAGAGCAAAAAAGTTGAATAAATAAATGTTGCAGAATCCAAAAAAATGTGACTGCTCAAATTTTAGAATCAGAAAAGTAAAAGTCGAAGACATAAAACAAGTTTACAACCTTCTTGTAGCAAACAGACCTTATGTAGGATTAAATTCGCGATATACTTATTTTCTTCTTGCTAAAGATTTTTCAGACAGTTGTGTTGTGGTTGAACATGATAGGGAAATAATTGCTTTTTCTTCCGGATACATACCGCCGTCCAGGACAAGTACTTTTTTTAGTTGGGAATCTGTTGTTCATAAAGAGTTCCGAGGTTATAATCTACAAAAAATCATGTTTTTGTACCAAATCAAAATAACAAAAACCATGTTTTTTGAGGGAACAGTTAATCCTTCTAACAAATTTTCTGAACATACTTTTTGTAACTTGGCAGAATTACTAAATACAAAATGTGTGAAAAAAGCACTTTTTAGTGAGGCTGATTTTGAAAATGATGGGCATGAGGCTGAAATCCTGTTTAGGATTGGTCCAATTTTTCAAGAGAATTTTCCTCTTGTCCTGCTTTAAGTAGGGAGTAAAATTTATTAAGTGCCAAAAGAAACAAAAAAATATTGGGAGTAAATGAAAATAAATAATTTTAAACCTGAACTTCATATTAAATCAGAAAAAACATTTTCGCAACTTGAAAAAACATTTAAAAATAGAAATCCCAGTGAAGAACCTTCTGAGTGTTATATCCTGAAGAATAAGGAATTTGAAGAAGCTGTCTATAAGCTTTTTTCAGAGTACCTTGATACCACCATGCCCAATCTCTGCAAAGTAGAAGAAAGTAAGAAAGTTGTTGTTGAATGTTTTTATAATGGACATTGGGGTTACTGGAAGTTTTCTCCACTATTAGGCAAAGTAGCTGATAAAAGTGGTTTCTCTGCAGTAGAAAGGTGGCTTGATAA
>JAENXI010000012.1 GCA_016649625.1 Candidatus Bathyarchaeota archaeon | reverse complement strand
AGTGAGATATTTCAGATTGGAAGGGACTGAGAATAGCTTTTATAGTAAAAAAGATGAAATGTGTTTAGAGTGTTAACTATGGTTTACTGTTCTAAATGTGGAACTAAGAACGAAGAGGTTGCAGAGACTTGTGTTAAGTGTGGTGCAAAACTTATTGTGCAAAGAGAGGAAAACTGGGAGAAACGCCTAGAGAATGGAGCTGAAGAATTTGGCAAGCGTGCAGAGGTTTGGGGTGAAAATGTTGATCGGTTTTATCCTCTTTTTGGAACACCTCAAAAAAACATGATTAAGAAAGCAAAAAAATCACCGCAAGACTGATGTCTTTTAGTTTAGTACTCAATACAGTACATTTACCAAATTTCCAACTAATAGCATCTTAACGTTAGCGTTATGTAGAGGATCAACAACAAGATACTAAGGAATAGAATGGAACAGAATCAAAAAACAAAATTTGTCTATTGGATTGATGATAAACTATACTTGAACATAACAAATAGATGTTCAAATAGATGTAGATTCTGTATTAAAAACTTTAGAAAAGGAATAAGAGGTTTTAACCTTAAATTAATGCAAGAACCCACATCCACACAAATTATTAATGAACTCAAGGAAGTATTGAATACAAAAAACTGGACTGAAGCTGTTTTTTGTGGATTTGGAGAACCAACTGAAAGACTTGATTTACTTTTAGAAATCACGAGATGGATAAAACGTTATTTTGGAAAACCTCTTTTGTTTAGAGTTAACACTAATGGCCAGGGGTATTTGCTCAATCCAGGTAGAAAAGTTATAAAAGAATTAAAAGAAGCGGGTATAAACAAGGTTAGTGTTAGCCTTAATGCTAGTAACGAAAAAAAATATGCAGATATATGTCAACCACAATTTGAAAACGCGTACAATGCAGTAGTTGATTTTATTAAAAAAGCAAAAAACGAGTTGGTAGTAGAAGTAACCGCAGTTGCCTTTTCAGATGTTGACATTAAAGAAATTGCAGAAACCACAAAAAGATTAGGGATTAAATTTAGAAGAAGAAAATACTTACCAACAGTTTATTAAAAAATGTGTTATGCAAAAAATCACATAATTGAACACTATTCTTAGTGATCCATAAGGGTAGAATTGTTTTTTAAAAGTTTTATCTATTCGTTATCACTTCTAAAGCTCCAATGGCAGAACCTATCCATCTCAAATAAGTGTTTAAAGCTGCCCGTAAAGCAACTGTGTCTTTGGCTTCAACATTAAGGATAATTAGGGATCCGTCTTTTTTTATGTTCACCTTAGAACGGTTACCAGATTTTTTTGTTTCTGGCCTTAAAGCTTCAAGAAGCGAAATTAGATGTTTATCAGAAGATATATTGATGCTTATTTTAGCTTTCGCAATCATTCTAATTGCTATAATAAACAGATGAAGCAAATATACCTTTTAAAATTCGTAACAAAAAATAAAAAAGATGAAAGTAGAAACCAACCCCTTTCATTTATCGGTTAATCCTTGGGGCAGTTATATCTGTACTCGCACTTTTAGCTGCACGTTTAGCAACAATGCCTAACTTTGTCACTGGAGTGTATGCGCCTCCGGTAAACGTATGCTCGCATTTTTTGCATTTCCAAATTCCTACACTTTCACGTTTAACTCTCATAAAACCACACTGAGGACATTTATGGGGTTTCCTAAGTTCAACCACCACTTTTATGTAACGTTTTCTAACACTAGACCCATAACGAGCTCCAAAACCCCTAGTTGGTCCTACTTTTTTCATTTTTCCCAAATCTTTCACCACTTAAGTTTTTTCCGCAGCGATTCAACAGTTGATTGCGCCAGTTTTGTAGCTTCAATTATCTGTTCAAGTGTGAAGTAACCCGCACCACCTTTTTGAACAGCACAAACATTGCCATCTTCAGTAAAAGCCATTGAAATTCTTGAATCCATTACTTCTTCCTCTACTAGTCCTGGATCGACAAGTAATTTGTCATTTATTTTTCCAATAGTAACTGTTACAGGATGATCTTTCATTTGAAGGGGAGTATATCCTTGCTTAATCACAATTTTGTCATCTACTATTTCATAGTTTGGCATTTTAGCATTTATCAAAGCTGAAACAGCCGCCAAAGCAGCAGCATCTATCAAGTTTCCATCGTGGTTAAGCACATAAATATCAACAAACACCACAAATACTTTCTTTCCAGACGCAATACAAAGTTTAGCTGTGTCTATAGCTCCTGACTCACGAATACCTCTGTCGACAATTCTTGCCAATTCAATTGCTTGTTCACCTGGAGGACCTGGCTCAAACTTCGCTGAAGCTAAAGGTACAAGTTCCGCATTTACAGTAAGTACTCCATTATCAGGCGTATCTGGAAAAGGTTTTCCTGTTTCTATTTTTACACCAACAAGAATCTCAGTTTTTCCTAACAAAATTCTTGCAGAGCCTTCGGCTTTTTCAATAACTCCTTGTTCTATCTTAAAATCTCTATAATCAGAAAGCGTTCTTTGATCTAACCGTTGACCTTTCTCAATTGATTGTTCTATTTGTTTTAATTTCACGCGAGTTAATAGTGAGGACATTATTCTTCAACCTCCTCTTGTTTAATGACTTTATACTTTGTTTGTAGTGCTTCCTTTTGTATATTGGAAATCTTTTTACATCCTTCAATTGCCATTTTAACTGCCTCTTCAAATTCTTTTGTAGACAACTTACCATCCATTTGGAGAAGAGTGATCGCATTTAGATTAGGCATATAAGCTACTGGAACATCTGCATCACCCAGTTTGTCTTCAGTATCCATAAGATCTAAAGCTATTTTCCCGTTAACTTTGCCTGCAGCACAAGCAACTACTATATCGCGCATTGGTAATCCGGCATCTGCTAAGGCTAAAGAAGCGGCAGTTATACTTGCGCATCTAGTTCCACCGTCAGCTTGTAGAACTTCAATATAAAGGTCCACACCTGTTCGGGGATAATTTTCAACAAATAAAGAGGGTAAAAGAGAATCTCGAATTACTTTTGATAGCTCATTTTCTCTTCTTGAAGGAGCTGGAGATTTGCGTTCAGGTACTGAGAAAGGCGCCATATGATAACGACATCTCAACACCATTCGATCAGCACGTTGCAAATGCTTAGGATGCATCTCTCGAGGGCCAAAAACACCTACTATAATTTTGTTTTTTCCATGCTCAACATATGCTGAACCATCAGCATTGGGTAGGATGCCTACTTCAAGTTTTACAGATCTTAATTCATCAAGTTTTCTACCATCAAGTCTAAGACCTTTTTTGTTTAGTAGTTTTATAGTTTTATCTTTCATTATTATTTTTTCTCCATTTTTGTTTTTTCTTCTTTAAGGAATTTAGTAATACGATCTGTTAGGCCGCTTGTGTGGGATTCTTCTTCAATTTTAGTAATAGCGGCCATAGCGAGTTCTTCATTTTTTGGTGTTTCCCCAGTGATTAAGATTGTTCCATTTAATCCCAAAATTATTTGGCAACCTGTTTCATTTTTAATCATGGATATCATGGATCCTTGTCTGCCAATAACTCGTGGGATTTTCGTTGGTGTCATATTCATTATCTGACCCTTAGTTATCTTTCCTAAACCTGGTTCTCCGACTGTTAGCTGTGGATCATGGAATCTGTCATAGGAGGCTACTTTGGCAACTATTAAATCTCCCGTAGTTAAAACTTGTGATAATTCATCATTTTGGGGTTTGAAAGATCTGCTAAGTACATCTGAAGCTCTTAGAATAGCAGTATAAGGTGATTTTATATTGATTGTCCAGCCACTAAATCCAACTTCCTTAACTGTTCCAATAACTACATCTCCTTCTTTTGGGAAGTAGAATGCTCTCAAAGCGACGATGTTCACTTTCTTATTGGCATATTCTGCAAGTCCAATTCTTGAAGCGTAGATTTTATTCTCTTCTTTGTAGGTATTATTTCCGGCAAAATACTCACCCTCAGCGAGTAAATCACCAGGTATTACTAATTGTTTATTTTCAAAAAATGTTGGCATAAAAATACTAACCTCAATTCAAATTTTTTATTTAATTATTTTTGTTTCTCCATTTCCTTTTGTGATGTTCCCAAGCTTAGTTAGGAATGAAGAATAAGCTCCAGCAGAAAGATCAATTATTCCACACCATGAACCATCTGCACGCCATTCTTCTGATCTTAATTCTCCAAAAGTCTTTATTGTCCCATAAGCTCTTGCAGCGTATTGCACAGGAATAGTTACACTAACAGATATTTGTTCAATTTTCAAAGGCAAAATAGGCCTAAGCAATTTCACTATATCTCTAGCTTGTTCCTCTAAGGGTTTATAGGGATCTATAATGTATCTGATTTGTTCCATAGCGTTTTCTATTCGTAAAGGTGGATGAGGAAGACTAGTTTTAGGATCCACGGCTTGGCGAGATATGAAATCGATTATTTGCTTTCTTTTATCATCAACCATCTTCCGCCTTTGCTCAGTTGTAAGTTGAAGTGTCCCTTTTTTGAGAATTACATCGGCTATTTTGTGGGGATCTATGGTCTCAAAAGCCGTTAGCATTTGTTCTTCTGAAACTTTTTTACCTTTGTTTGCATCAGAAAAAATTTGATCTGTTATTAGAACACTACTAATTGCAGAAAGTTTTCCATTACGGTAGCTTAGTGCTTTTTGTGGTTTCACTAGAATTTCAAAATGCACTTTATCTTTTGTCAACCGCGCTATGGTGTACTTTTCACTCATTAAATTGTCACTTGCTTAAACCCAGCTCTTTCAAATAACCTTCAACTTTCTTTTCAGATAACATTTCCATTTTTCCTGTTTTCTTTGGAATTACTGCTATCTTTATTCTGGTTGGCAATTGTCTTTCTTCTAAAGCTTTTTTTAAGCACTTTATTGCTAACTTTGTACTCTCTTCTAGACTCAGGTTATCGCGGTATTCTTCTTTAAGAATTGGTAAAACTGTTTCTCTTCCAGCTCCGAGAGCTGCTGCCTTATAACCTCTATAAGTACCGCTAGGATGCGTACCAAAAACACGCGCACCAGTCTTGTCTATTCCACCAAACAATATCGAAACACCAAATGGCCTAACACCTGCATGTTGCGTATACATTTGCATTACATCACAAATCTTTTTTGTGATAACCTCAATATCTACAGGTTCATCATAAGTTAGTTTATTACTTTGAGCATTTACTCGTGCTTGATCTATTAATACTCTGGCGTCTGAACTCAAACCAACAATAGCAACAGCAACATGCTCATCAATCTTGAAGATTTTCCATGAAGATTCAGCTTCCTCAAGAGGCTCAACATTTTCTTCTGAGCCTAAAACTACTCCTTCAGCACATTGAAGTGCTAGAATTGTTGCACCACGATTAACTAATTCCATGGCGTATTCAACTTGAAATAGTCGTCCATCCGGTGAGAAAACGGTTATTGCACGATCATATGCTCCTGGCGTCGAAAATACAGACATAATGTCAACCTCAAATTACCCAATACACTTTTGCTGTCTTTCATGTGACAACTTGACTAAAAACCTTTCCTATTTATTCCATGTTTTACGTACTTTCTTGGAGATCTCAAAAATAGTTATAGAGGGCAAAAAGCGAGTCTAAAAAAGCATTTTTTATCCTGCATCTGAGTTAATACCAAGAATAATACAAATAAGCTTGCACCACATTTTTGATCGTATTAAGAATAAATTAACAAAGTTTTCACCTGCAACAATTTATCTTCCAAACATTTTTAAATTCGAATCATTAACTAAATTGATGCACTTATTCTTGATTAAATGATTATGTGCAGAGTTTTTGAAAGGAAGGTTTAAATAAATTATAACTCCCTTTCGTAGTTAGCTTCAAGCTTGAACGGATGAGAATAGATGTCACAGGAATATCGTTATATACTCCGAATAAAGGGTACAGATGTACCTGGTACGCTAAAGACAGTTTATGGTGTAGCAAGAGTCAAAGGTGTAGGTCTAAACCTCGCTAACGCCATTATTAAAAAAGCTGGTATAAACCCTAACTTAAGAGCAGGGTTTCTTTCAGAAACTGAAGTAGCTAAAATAGAGGAAATTATAGAAGATCCAGCTAAATTTGGTTTGCCTGTTTGGCTTTTTAATACAAGAAAAGATAGTAAAACAGGAAAAGATACTCACCTAATTACTTCAGAGTTAATTTTTAGAACAAAAAATGATATCGACTTGGCAAAAGAAATTAGATCTTGGCGTGGATATCGCCATTCATATGGCTTAAAAGTTAGGGGTCAGAGAACAAAAACAACTGGAAGAGCAGGAAAATCCCTGGGAGTCAAGAAGAAATCAATCAGGTCTGGAGGAAAAGAACAGGATAGATAATTATGGGAGATCCAAAAAAACAACGGAAAAAATATGATACGCCACGTAATCCTTGGACTAAAGAAGGATTAGAAGAAGAGCTAAAACTTCTTGGTCTGTATGGTTTAAGAAACAAACATGAGCTTTGGCGTAAAAAAACTGAGTTATCCAAGTTTAGAAGAAATGCACGTTCACTAATCAACAAAAATCCTGAAGAAAGAGCTAAAATGGAAAATGAGATACTTTTGCGTCTAAAAAAATTGGGTATACTTCAGCAAACAGCAGTACTAGATGATGTTTTAGACTTAACAATCGAAGATTTTCTAGAACGTAGACTTCAAACAATAGTTTTTCGCAAAGGATTAACAAGAACAATTTTTCAATCTCGTCAGTTGATATCACATGGGCACATAACAATCGGAAATAGACGAATAACTATTCCAGGATATAATGTTCTAAAAAAGGAAGAAGAACAACTTACTTACACACCTAAGAGTTCTTTTGTAAATGAGGAACATGCACTTAGGCAATCATTATCTTATGTTGCTAAAGAAATCGAAATAAGACCTCCACCTAGAGGAAGAAGAGGAAGGAGAAAAAGATAGAAATGAGTAGTAAAAAAGGCGAAAAATGGGGAGTTGTACATATCTATAGTTCCTATAATAACACAATTATCCACATAACAGATGTATCAGGTGCTGAAACAATAGCAAGAACAAGTGGTGGAATGTTTGTTAAAGCAGATCGCATGGAATCTTCGCCCTACGCAGCAATGAGAGCTGCTTCTGCAGCAGCAGGAATGGCTCAAGACAAAGGAATAACAGCTATTCACATTAAAGTACGTGCTCCGGGAGGATCAGGACCAAGGACACCTGGACCAGGAGCTCAAGCAGCAATCAGAGCATTTGCCAGATCAGGATTTCGTATAGAACGGATCGAAGAAGTCACACCTGTTCCTCATGATGGAACTAGAAGACCAGGTGGCAGAAGAGGGAGAAGAGTCTAACAATTCCTCACCTTTCATATTTTTATAAAAACACTAATTTTTAATAGTTCTAGATTTCTAAATGCGATTTATCTAGAAACAAACATGTCTAAATTAGACAGATATAGATGGTATATGTTACAAAAACATTTTACAAAACCTAAATATTCTTGATGCAAAACTGAAAATTATCTAAAAAGAGTCGATAGTTAATCAACATACACTACGAAACGTTTTTATCATTGCCTACATTTCGTCTTCAAACATTAGAAGTAAAATATTTCAATATCAAATGATTGAAATAACGAAGTTTGCCCGGTTCTAATAGAAAAATTGAAATAATGCACTGATACTTCTATTGAACCGCGCAGTCTTATAAATGACATATAGTGTGGAGAGTATTAGCAAGTGAAAATTGAAGTCCTAGAAAAAGACGATATGATTATTCGGTTAATTGTTAGAGATGCTGATGTTCCATTAATGAATACGCTAAGACGAATAGCACTTGCTGAAGTTCCAAGTATGGCGATAGATGAAGTTGTTATGATTGAAAACTCCTCAATTTTGCGAGATGAGATCATATCACATAGATTGGGACTCACACCTCTAAAAACAGATTTAGATGGTTACAAGCTTCCTGAAGATTGTTCGTGTAAGAGCGAATTTGGCTGCAATCTCTGTCAAGTGACCTTAACAATGGACACGGAATCCACAGATATAACAAGAACTGTTTATTCAGGAGATCTTGTTTCAGAAAACCCAAGTGTAATTCCATCTTCAGATAAAGTTCCTATTGTGAAATTGTCTAAAGGACAAAAATTAAAGTTTGAAGCCTATGCTAGGCTCGGAAAAGGAAAAATTCACGCAAAATGGCAGCCAGTTTCTACGTGTACCTACAAGTATTTCCCAAAAATAGACGTTCCAAGCAAAGACTGTAAAAACTGTTCAAAATGTGTTGATATATGCCCAAAAAGAGTCCTTGGAATGAAGGGAAAAAGAGTCGAAGTGAGAAACCTTCTGGCGTGTAATCTATGTATGGATTGCGTGGAAGAATGTCCAGAAAAGTCACCTCCATTAAAAGTTAGTTGGGAAAAGGATGCTTTTATTATGAACATAGAATCAACAGGCGCTCTTCCTCCAGAAAGAATACTTCAGGAAGCAAGCAAAATATTGAAAGATCAACTTACAGAATTTAAAGAAGAAGTAGAGGCTATAAAGAAGTGAAACAAACTAAATCAACAAATCCAGAACGTATTCAACTTATCCGTTTTCTTAAAAAACAAAACCACGAAAACAAGACTCCTATTTGGATTGATGTAGCAAAGTATTTAGGTAAGTCTCAACCCCAAAGAACAAGTGTTAATCTAAGCAAAATAAACAGATATACACAAGAAAATGATACAATAATTGTACCCGGAAAAATCTTAGGGACAGGAAAGTTAGATCACCCAGTAACAATAGCTGCTTTTAATACATCTGAAAAAGCAAAAGAAAAAATCAAAGCTGCAAAAGCAAAATATGTTACTATTCAAGAACTTATAGAAAAAAATCCCAAGGGTACAAAAGTTAAAATAATCAGGTGAATTCCATGCAAATTACACAAAATTCAATTAATATAGTAAACGCTGAAGGCCTAATAATGGGTAGAATGGCCAGCAAAGTTGCCAAATTGCTTCTAAATGGAAATAAAGTAGTTATAATTAATGCTGAAAAAACTATAATCTCAGGAAAGAAAAGGAGTAAAGTAGCTGAAGCTAAGGAGTTTCTTGAAGTTGGTTCACCAAAAAGAGGACCCTTTCATTATAGGAGACCAGACAAAATATTACGAAAGACTGTAAGAGGAATGCTACCACATAGGCAACCAAAAGGAAGGACTGCCTATAAAAAACTAAAGGTTTTCTTAGGTATCCCAAAAGAGTTTGAGGAAAAACAAATGATAACATTAAAAGATGCCCAAGCATCAAAACTTACTGGACCATACTTCACTCTTGGAGAACTAGCAAGGGAAATCGGATGGAATACAGGTAGATAATTATGCCAAGCAAAAAAGTTATAGTTGTTAGTGGAAAAAGAAAAACAGCTCTTGCAAGAGCCATCGTTAAACCAGGTATCGGTAGAATTAGAATAAACAAGATACCCATTGAAATTGTTGAACCTGAAATCGCTAGAGAAAAAATGATGGAACCATTATTCCAAGCTGGCGAAGAAGTCTGGAAACAAGTAGATATAGATATAAAAACCTCAGGTGGCGGCTATATGGGACAAGCAGAAGCTGCTCGTATGGCAGTTGCTAATGGACTACTAAAATGGACAAAGAGCAGTCATTTACGCACAGTATATGCTGAATACGATAGAACAATGATCGTAGGGGATTCAAGAAGAAAAGAAACAAAGAAGTTTGGTGGCCCTGGCGCTAGAGCTAGAGATCAAAAGAGCTACAGGTAGGAGAATAAAATAAATGATAATTCCTGTAAGATGCTTTACTTGCGGAAAACTTGTTGGCGACAAATGGGAAAAATTTTCTCGACAGATAAAAACAGGTGAAAACGCTAGTGATGTATTAGACAGCTTAGGTCTTAAGAAATACTGTTGTAGACGAATGTTGCTATCAAATGTGGAAATAATCGACGAAGTACTTCGATTCAACATAGAAACAGAAAAAAGAAAAGAAGCTCACAACTTCTACTAATTTTTTTTAAAAAGAAGAAACTATTGAGAATAAAGTTTTCCATAAGGTCTTTTGGATATTGGCACAATCTTATAGAATTTTGCATTCATAACAGTGTCAAAATCCAAATTGAAATTTTTACAGAATTCTTGAACTAAAGTCTCAATTACAAGTTTGTCCCGTTTACCAGTATTCATAATTTTTGTACTTTCCCCCACTTCAAGGATTTTTTCACGTTCATAAATAACGCCTCCATGCATACCTGTACCAACAAACCTGGCCTTGCAGCAATTCCCCTTAAGTAAATTCAAACCTAAAACTAAGATAACTCCACCAGCCATATATTCACCTAAGAAATCTTGGGCAGTACCACCTATCACTATATTTGGTTTTTTATCATGATATTCTTTCATGTGAATACCCACACGATACCCTACATCATCACGAACAAGGATTTTTCCGCCTCGCATAGAATGGCTCAAAAGATCTCCAGTTTGCCCATGAATTATTATTTCTCCATTATTCATTGTATTCCCACAACCATCTTGCGCATTTCCATTAACAATCAATTTTGGGCCATTCATAAAAGCACCCAAATCATTTCCTGGAGTCCCAAATATTTTTATTTGAACATCTGAATTCAAATCAGTTCCAATATATCGTTGTCCGCATACATTGTATATCTCAACTTTTTTTGCGCCATTTCGGATAATGATCCTTAGAATACTGTTGAGATCTCTGTAATACAATGCTTTAGCATCTATTTTCCATACATGATTTTCCAATTTAATAAAAGAACATAGATCAGGATCGATTGCTACAATTATTTTCTTTTCTTCAATCATGAAACTTAGTCTCCAGCCATTTTTACGCCTAATATTTTCAATTCAGTATCAGTCAAACCTACACCTCGAAGAGCTAATCGATTACCACGCAAACTTTCGATAGCGTTTATTCCCATACCACCCATAATATCTTTGATCTCCAGACTCCAACTATGTAACAAGTTCACAAGACGTTCTGTAGCTATATCTGGATTAATTCTTTTAGAGATCCAAGGATCACTAGTGGCAATGCCCCAAGGACATTTTCCAGTATAACATCTTTGACAAACTGTACAACCAATAGCGACTAAAGCAGCAGTACCAATGTAAACAGCATCAGCCCCTAAAGCGATAGCTTTTATGACATCACCACTGCTTTTTATACCACCAGCAGCCACTACAGATGCTTTATTTCTAATTCCTTCTTCTCGCAAACGTTGATCTACACGTGCAATAGCTAATTCAATAGGAATTCCTACATTGTCTCTGATAACTTTTGGTGCAGCCCCAGTGGAGCCTCTTACTCCATCTAAAGCAATTATGTCAGCACCTGCACGAACCATACCACTAGCAATTGCTGCAGAGTTATGTACCGCAGCAATCTTTACTGAAATAGGTTTCTTGTAATTTGTAGCTTCTTTCAAAGCGTATATTAACTGTCTTAGATCTTCGATAGAATAAATATCATGTTGAGGAGCAGGAGAAAGAGCATCTGTCCCCATAGGAATCATTCGAGTTTTAGCTATATGGGAGGTAACTTTTTCACCTGGGAGATGACCGCCTATACCTGGTTTTGCACCTTGGCCTATTTTGATTTCAACAGCTGCACCTGAAGCAAGATATTCAGAGTGTACTCCAAACCGTCCCGATGCTACTTGAACAATTGCATGAGAACCATATTTGTAGAGTTTCTTGTCTAAACCACCTTCTCCTGTATTGAAATAGGTTCCACATTCCTTTGCAGCACGTGCGAGAGCTTCATGTACATTTAAGCTTATTGCACCATAAGACATAGCAGAAAACATTATTGGTGTTTCAAGACATAACTGGGGAGAGAGTTTTGTTTTTAAAACAACTTTGTCATTTTCTAACTTCATTTCCAATCTGTCAGGTTTTGAGCCTAAATAAGTTCTAATTTCCATGGGTTCTCTTAAAGGATCAATGGATGGATTAGTTACTTGACTGGCATTTAACAGTAAACGATTCCAATAAGTCAAATATGGTTTATCACAACCCATACCTGTGAGAATTACTACTCCAGATTCAGCTTGTTTTTTGAGGTCTCTAATAGCCTCAGAGTTCCAATTTGCATTATTGAGACTCTGATTAGGATTCTTTTTTACTGTAATAGCATGTGTGGGGCAAAAAGTAACACACCGTTGACAGTTTACACAATTTTCATCGGTACTACGAATAAGATCATCTTCTTCGTCATAATTGTGAGTTTCATAAGTACATTGATTTACACATACTTTGCAGCGAATGCACCGATTCTGATCTCTTTCAACAAGGTATTCAGGCAATAAATTTAAAATAAAGTCTTTTAATTCCACCATCGTGACCTTTAATCCACGGTCTACAAGTGCCTCAGTGACACTAACT
>JAENXI010000129.1 GCA_016649625.1 Candidatus Bathyarchaeota archaeon | reverse complement strand
CATTGGGCAATCAGACCCCCCAAGAAGCAGTATATCATTATCAATAAGGGTCCTTATGGGAAAAAGCCATCGTGCCCTGTTTTGGCCCAAGTTGCCAATAGCTGACCAAGTCTTGAATTCTGAATTCATTACACATGGTTGTACTGAAACCATAGTTTTCTGACTCTTCATTCTTTCTAGCAAATTTTTATTAATTAAAGCTGCTTGCTCTAGACGAATTCTAGTACCTTGGATTTTGTTAGTGACTTTTTCAATAGAAATTAAAGCAGCTTCAACAGCTTTATCTCCCATTGCATGAATGATAAGTTGAAATCCAGACTGAAGTATCTTAATAACCGAAGAGTTCAAACAATCTTGTGGGTACAATAATTTTCCAGTTGATTTGAATCCATCTCTGTATGGATAAAAAAGAGCAGCAGTTTTATCAGCTAAATAGCCATCTACAGAGATTTCGATTGCACCAATTCTTAACGAATTCTTTTGCATGTTAAATAGTAAACTGTGTCCAAGTTTTTTTTTCCATATTTCAAAAGGAACAACAACATATATTCTTAGAGGCAACAAATTATGATTTAGTTTTTTAATTATTGACAATTCTACTGGGGTCAACACCATCCAATGAACACTTGTTATTCCAGTTTCAACAATTTTTGAACATGCTAATTGTGTCATCTCTAAAAGATCTTCTTGTGTAGGTTCTGGAATAGTCTTCCAAACGATATCCATAGCTTTTCCTCTAAGAATTCCTGTTGGATCACCAGTAATTGGGTTTTTTTCAATTATTCCTTCTGCAGAGGGAATAGTTGTCTGCTGAGTAATTTTAGCAAATTCTAAAGCTTTGCTATTAACTAAACAGAGTTTTCCACTATGATGATAAAAAGCAACTGGATTATCAGGAGCTACTAGATCAAGATCAAAACGATTTGGAAGATTTTTTGGTACAAATAAAGTATCATTCCATCCCCGACCTAAAATCCATTTACTTGGAGAAATTTTCATTATTTTCTTTTCCAGGAGGTTTTGGAGGTCTTTAATGGATTTACAGTTATTCAGATTGAGCCACATTAAGAGTCTTCCGAAATCTGTAACGTGAATATGGGTATCGATAAATCCTGGAATAACTGTTTTTCCTTCTAGTTGAATTACCTTAGTATTATTATCAATTAACAAAACTACTTCTCTAGTTGTTCCAACCTTGATTATTTGCTCACCCTTAACTGCAATAGCTTCAGCTCGAGGAGTTGAGCGACACATAGTTAGTATATTTCCATTAATTAACGCTAGATCTGCAGACATCGAAAGGTAACCTTTCAGTTCTATAATTGAGATCAGGTAAAAATGTTTATTGAATTTTTGTTTATTAACAAAAAAAAATTAAAAATCCATTTCAACAAAACACATAATAATAGATGTAATTACCTTTTTTCAATTGATTAAAAAGTTAGAGGAACTAACGCTAAGATGCTTATTACACTTATTAACCCTCCATCCCCACGTGGGGCACCATCAGCTCGATTCATACCCCTTGGTTTAGGTTACTTGGTAGCTTATCTTGAAGAGAACCATTTTGAAGTAAATGTTATTGATTACCAAACCAAAGAAATTACAAAGCAAGAATTAGTAACTGAACTTTCTAGAAACCAACCCAAAATAGTGGGAGTAACAACATCTACTCTAACCTACAAATCTGCAATAGATATTGTAAAAACAGTAAAAGAAACACTACCTAATAGTTATACAATTTTAGGAGGACCTCATGTAACAGTTCTAGATGAACAAACCCTAAATGAGTCACCTGAAGTGGATATTATCGTTAGAGGTGAAGGGGAAAATACACTTTTAGAAATAGCGGAATATGTAGATAAGCAAAAGATTAAGAAAATCGATAACATTAAAGGAATAACAATTAGAAAACAATCTCGTATAATGAGAACTATTGATAGATCTTTTATTAAAGATTTAGATGAATTACCCCATCCAGCTTTTCATCATTTTGATCTCAATAAATATACAATCAGTGGAAAAAAGTATCTTCCAATTATTACTAGCCGGGGGTGTCCATTTCAATGCACTTTTTGTTTAGCATCAAAAATGTGTGGAACAGGATTTAGGACAAGAAGCCCAGAAAAAGTAGCGGATGAGTTAGAGTGGCTTAGAGATGTTCATAAAGCTGACATCTTTGCCTTTTATGATGACACCTTCACTTTCGATATGAATAGAGCATACAAAATTTGTGAGGAGATAAAGAATAGAAATATTGATCTTCCATGGGATTGTAGAACTCGAGTTGATCGAATTAATCCAAGAATATTAGTTAAGATGAGAGAGGCAAACTGTAAATTGATACATTTTGGTGTTGAATCTGGAAGCCAAAAAATGCTCAATTCGATGAAAAAAGGAACTACTGTGGAGCAAAATGCGAGAGGGATTAAGATGGCTAAGGAGTCAGGAATAGGGGTGGCAATATCAGTTGTTGTAGGTTATCCTGGTGAGACAAAAGAATTGTTAAAGGAAACTTTTGATTTTATTCGAAAAACAGAACCAGACTACGTGTATGTTTGTCAAGCAATCCCTTATCCAGGCACAGAAATGTATGATGAATTAAAAAAGTTAGGGTGGGAAGTATCTAGTGATTGGGACCGTTATGATGAGCAAACAGCTGTATTCGAAAATCCTCTTTTGTCTTCTCTAGAAATTGATGAAATGAGGGGAAAATTTTATGATGACTTTTTTTCCCCAACATATTTTCTACGAAAATCTATTAAAAAGGACTTTTATAGCCAAACAATGGCTCATGCGACATTAAATCATTTGTTATGGCGTATTAAGTTCCCAAAGTGGTTTTTTTCCAGTTTCCGAAAATTGGTTCCTAGAAGAGATGAAAGTTAAAATAACTAAAATCCTATTGACCGTGGTAACAAGACTATGGTTTCTTTTTGTGTTTAAAAAAGATTAAAATGCTCCCTATTACAGCCACCAATACAATTATCGTGATTATAAAAATGAACACGGATTCAGAGGACAACCCCAATTCGGTTTGAGATTCAATGGATATATCAATTGGATTGTTTTTAGCCGAAGTGTAGTAACTTTTTTGGGATTCCCAATTAGCTGTAATTATCCAATCTCCAATAATTTCAGGTTTATATGTAAAGTCGAAGGATCCATTTGTCGTTGTTGTTGGTAGTAATTCATCAATAGATCCATCAGGTTTTACAAAAGAGAGAACTATCGATTGATTTGGGAAGGCTGGATTTAGTTGACCAACTCCTGAAATTGAGTCTCCTAAAATATATGTAGGTGAGTCTGTTTCAAGAACGATAGTGCTAGTAGTTGCTTGATTATCTGCATAACAGTAAATGTTCCAGTCATTATTTCCCACATAAACTCTTCCTTCATAGATAGTTGCAC
>JAENXI010000128.1 GCA_016649625.1 Candidatus Bathyarchaeota archaeon | reverse complement strand
ATAATAATCCCAACTAGCTTGGATCGAGTTTCAACAGCATTAATAGCAGCTAGTATAGAGAGCATAAATCGTGTTGGTCCATGCTCTGCAAAAGTTAGACTAGATAAGATAGAAGACATTAGAGAAGCTCGTAGAAAAGATATAGTTAATCGAGCTAAAGAAATTCTTCATAAATGGAACATAGAGTCAATGCCATCAGTCGATGAAGTTTATAAACAAATTTCAGATACTTTGAAAGTTGGAAAAGTAGGAAAATATGGACCTGAAAATCTACCTGCTGGACCTGGACTTGAAAAAGCTAGAGACATAATAATTGTAGAAGGACGAGCAGATATCATCAACCTCATGCGTTGTGGCATTACAAATACTGTAGCTTTAGAAGGAGCAAAAATTCCAGATTCGATAAAAAAACTCTCAAGAGAAAAAGAGTCAACAGCACTTCTTGATGGTGATCGTGGAGGCGATTTGATATTCAAAGAACTCATGCAAGTCGCAACAATAAAATATATTGGACGAGCTCCACGAGGGAAAGAAATTGAAGAATGCAACTGTAAAGAAATAAACAAAGCATTAGCTGAAAAAATTGCAGTCAACAGACCACAAAAACCAAAAAGGGAAAATAGAAAACCTGAAATTCAAATACAAATATCAAATGTAGTGAAAGCATTGGAAGGAACACTTGAAGCAGTCCTACTTGACGGAAAACTAATCCAAATCGAAAGATTACCTGTGAGTCAACTAGCTGAAAAACTTCAGAAAACTAAAGATGTCAAATGCATAGTTTTTGACGGGATTATCACTCAAAGAATTGTTGACATGGCTGCAGAAAAAAACATTGCAAAAATAGTTGCATCGCGAATTTCAGAAGCCGTAAAACCTGTATTAAATGTTGACTTAATAACATTTAAAACTGTTTTTGCATAATAATCCATTCCAATATTTTTTAAACTCTTTTTCTAAGCCCACGTTTTCAACGAATACTTTTTCGAATCATCAAATAGAACTTCGAAGCACCAAAAAGAAACAATATAGACTTCACAATTATCTTGATTGAACATTTATTAAATTCAAGTTGAATAAATTTTTCCGATTATTAATGAACCAACATCAGTTATTATTGTCTTTTTGTAATAATTCTCTTGCGTAAATTGCATAAATACACAGGGAGACTTTCTATATATTGCACCTCTTTACTTGTTAAAGTAGACAATTCACGCCAAAAAGTTAAGTTATTTCGAATTTTTAGATGTTCCAAATTTTGTTGAAGACATCTAGTAGCTTCTTTTCCTCGTTTATCAAAATCTAAAAACAAAATTACTTCTGAAACACTGGTTTGTTGAATTTCAGAAATAGTATCTAAAAATGATTTTCCTTTGGTTTTAACTGTGATAATAATTCCTTGTACACCCAACTTTCGAAGAGCTATAACGTCTTTTTTACCTTCAACTATTATTGGAATTCCATTCATAGACTCTTCGGCTAAAGAAGTTAAAATTTTCAATAGTTTTTCTTCTTTATTTTTAAGGCGAGTTGACAAATTTTAATTACCTTGTTATTTTTGCTTTTTTTATTATATTTAAGCAATCCATTGCTTCATGGTTGTTTGCGAAGTATCGTCTTACAGGTTCTAAAATATTGTATAACTCCTCAGCTACAGCGTTCTTCAGATCTTGAGGATGTAATTGACCTTTTTCAAAAGTATTTTTGAGTTCTAAAAAATTTTCAAAGTTTAATGTTCCACCAAACTTATCGGATCTTGGAATAGTAAAAACTTGATTTTCACGGAAAATTATGTACTTGCAAATATCGATAATAGGATTGAATTCAGCTATTCTGTCGGGACAAAAAGCCTTTTTCATTTTTTTCTTTATTTCTTCTAATGAATCGTAAATAAAAATACAAGTTTCAGGCTTGCTTTTGGACATTTTAGCTGAAGCTAAAGCTTCCTTTCTTTGCCCATCAGGTATAGGCCAAATTTTGGGTTTTTCAAGCCCTTGAAGCAAATGATGATGAACACAGGTAGGTTTCCAATATCCAAGTCTTTCTCCAATTTCACGAGCAACAACATTTGCTTTCCTTTGATCCATACCTAACTGACAAATTTTTACATCTAAATGAAATATATCTGCCACTTGCATTGGAGTATAAAGAAAATCAGATACATATCTAGCTTCAGTTTCCTTTCTTCCTGCAATCTCTAAAGTTCGAGTTGTTCTTGCAATTGTAAGGGTTTTTGCTATCTTTACAGTTTTAGCCCAAAAATCTAAATCTGTATATAATTCATTAGAATAAATGAATTGTACTTTATCGGCTGGCACTCCAAGTGCAATCCAGGAATGACGAAATAGTTCTGCAGCTTTATTGATTAAAGTCAGATCTCCACTAAATTTATTATTTAGCCATGCATGCCATGTTGCTAAGTATGCTTTAAATTTTAAACCTGCTTCAGCAAAATCTTTCATTTTATAGGCACAAATCACACCTGTTCCTAAATGGACTAAACCGGATGGTTCCCAACCATTATAAGCTATTGGATGATCTTCAGTTTCTAATAATTCTCTTAATCCTTGAGGCGTTAGAACTTCTTCAGTTGGAGACCTACAAATTAACTCAATTTTTCTTTCAATATCCAAATTGTTGCCAGCCTTAAATATTTAGTAACTCATATAGAACTACTTAACTTAAAAATTTAGTTTATTTTTTTCTAATTTCTCTTCTTTAACGGGCTGGATTGTTTCCCATGTAACCAAACACTTAACTTCACAGTGAAGCGGTACGCTTTTCTAGGCTAAGCTCTCTCAGCATGGGATATTAAGCCCGATCTCACTTGTCCCATGATTGGGTAGAGCTCAAAACGTCATTGGTATAGCAAGATTTGTTGTTCTTGCTCCTATGCTGAGTCCGTCGTCATGGATTTATCAGTGAGACAAATAAAGAAGTGTGGTTTGTGGTTTATTTGCGTTTCTTGAATAGTTTTGCATTATCTATTTCTGTAACATATTCAAATCCAGCTTCTATTAGTTTCATAGCTTGATCTTTCGTTTCCGCACCTTTCACTATGTATTCATTCTCCTCGAAGTCGAAAAGTTGAGTATAGAAAAGAGTAATGTTGATTTCCTTGTGTCCTAACTTGGTCTTAACCAAAAGTAGGTCTCTTGTCTTAGAGTAGAGATTTGTTGCGAAAAAGTGTCTAAAGTCATAAAGTCTTATACTCTTGATTGTTGGTCCTTTTAGTTTCTTGGCTAAAGCGTTTCGGTTGACTCTAAACATCTGTGAGTAGTTGCGTGAGGTGGTCTTGAAGAGTCTCTCTGTTGGCTACATGTTTTCTCTTTGGATGTAGTCTTTGAGTATTGCTTCAAGTTTCAAGCTAAACTTTAATGCTCTTGGTGCTCCGGTCTTGGCGGTTATTGGTAATATTAGC
>JAENXI010000127.1 GCA_016649625.1 Candidatus Bathyarchaeota archaeon | reverse complement strand
TTTACAGCAACACTAGACTTTCACATGGGCAAATTAATTTCGAAGCTTATTAAGAAGAAGGTACAACAAATATCCCAACACATGTTTGAAGAAGGAGAAAATTTGAAAAAGATTTTAGAGAAATAAAAAAAGAAATAAAAAATAAAAAAATTTTTGAATTTTGTTTATATCTTTAATGCCTTTTCTTTAAGTAGAAAACTGAAAGAGATAAAATTCCAAGGGCAGATACTGATGCTATAGCAACTGTGCCTACAATTGCGGATGTCGTTACCTCAGGAACTAATAAGGTCCATGTTGCTAAAACATTTGTCTCAGCAGTGAGATAGCCATCTTGATTTATTGTAGGGGCGGTTACCCATTCTTCATTTTCATCGTCGTAACAAGCCCATTGACCGAGTCGGTTCTGATCAGTTGCTTTGATACTTAATCGCGCTTTTAGAAAGACTCCATCATAAGGACATTCAGAATTGCAATTACAATCCGGGTCGCATTTGCATTGGCAATCACATACGCAATCAGGGTCGCATTTGCATTGACAGTTATAATTTGGAGTACATTCCATGGTAATACAAAACCCTTCTAAATACCGATACGCATTTCTATTCCTCACCCTATTCAGACTTCCACTCATTAAGTCGAGTTGAGTTTCCTCCCTGGTACATGTCATGGTCATTCGAAGGTCATCATTTCCTTCAACTTCAATAATGACGTCTTTATCTCCAATTCTTAAGGCCTGACAATTAATATCTAACTCTAAGCCAATATTTGCAGAAACCGTTAATTTTGTCTTTTCACTAAAAATAAACATAGTCCGAAGATTACTTTGCAGTTGTGTCTGAATTGCATCACCTTGAACTTCAATCGTTTGATCTGGTGTTTCAACAGCTGTTACGTTCATAGAACTTATTAAAGAAAGCACAATCAACATCGTGAAAGCGCTTAACAATAGCTTACTAACATTTTTTTTCATTAAATATTCACCAAAATTTGAATCAATGAATAATTAGAATTTCGCATAAAAAGGATTAAGGTATAATTCTCCCCAATAAGATTTTCTTCCTTACCAATTAGTTAATCTAAAGTGATATTATCTTAATCGTAATATTCCGTTATTTCGCGAATATTTTAGAAAAAAATTATAATTTTAAAAATCTTGGACTTTTTCTCTTTGCCTCGCGTATCCTTTAACTATTATTTTCTCTCTGTTAAATATCAGATTAATAATTAAGTATAACTAACTTCGTTGATTATACTTTTATTCATATGAGTTCTGAAAATAAAGATAAACCGTAAAGGCAATCTGATTTTGCTGATTGGCTAAATGAAGGATGTTTGAAAAAAGATGTTAGAAACGATGCGAAAGTTTCTGTTTTTAGAAAAATGAGAGATTCTAATGAGCCAAAACTCTAAATTTAAAGAAATTTTAGAAGACCTAAAAATATTACTTGAAGCAGATGAAATCCTTGCTGAGGATTTTAAAGCTTTTAAAAATAGTATGAAAAGTAAAGAAGTGAAGCACTATTTGGAGGCTTTAACTGAGCAATCTAAACTGGGTGTCATTCAATCTAACTATAGGCGTATAGATGAAGATATATTGGGAAAAGCTTATGAGACATTTCTAGCAGAAATAAGAAAAGAACGAGGTATTTTTTACACTCCGAACTACATTGCACATTATATTGTTGATAGTGCCATTGGGAGGGGATTTAATCCTTTAGTTGAAAAATTTATTGAGAATTTAAAAAGTGAAACATATGAGAATTGCCTTCCTATATTGGAGAAATTATTTTCTATTAAAATCTTAGATCCTGCCTGTGGTTCAGGTTCATTCCTTATAAAATCCTTACAATCTATCTGGCAGCAATATTCAAAAATTCTAAAAGTTTTAGATGAGCATTATAAAACTCTAAGTAAATACAACGATAATTTAAAAAAACCAAAGGAAATTGAAGATAAATTTAAATTAATTAATAACCTAAATGAAATTTTAAATTCAAATAATAAAAGGAAATTAATTTCTCAAATTCTATTAAGACATATTTATGGGAACGATCTGGATGCAAATGCAATAAATATTGCAAAATTAAATTTATGGTTAGAGGCTATAAAATTAACGCCCCGAGAGCTCCAATACGACCGATTGCCTACGGACACTAACAATGCTTTACCAAAATTGACAATGAATTTATCTGTTGGAAATTGTTTGGTTGGTTTGCCTAACAAGGAAAGTATTAAGTATTTAAAAGGTTCCTGCTCTGCCGAATTAACCAATTTATTTGAATTACGAGAGAAATATATACTGAATTCAGATGATATTGAAATAATAAACGAAATCGATACAATTCAATCGGAGATTAGAGAAAAACTCGGCAAAAAGTTTGAAGAATTTTTAAGTAAAAACAATTTACCAAGCACAAAATCGCTTCAAACGATTCCATTGAGTTGGGTTTTGGAATATTGGCATTGTTTCTTTTCTAAAGATCTCAGCGAGAAATCAGGAGAAGAACGTGGATTTGAAATTATTGTAGGAAACCCTCCTTGGGGTGCAAAATTAGATTCTGTTCACGAATATTTAAAATTTTGTTTTCCTGATGTTGTTAAAGGTCAATACGACTCTTTCAATACTTTTACATATCAAAATATTCGAGATTTATTAAAATCCAATGGTACATTGAACTATATTATTCCAAATGAGTTGTGTCTTGAGGAGGTCAATGAACCTCTAAGAGAATACTTACTTCAGTATCGTATTTTAGAAATAACTAATTTAGGATTAGGTATATTTAACGATGTTACTAAACCTTCAATGATCTTGCTAATTGAAAAGAGTTCAAAAGAAGCAAATCAAATTCAGATCTTTGTAGGATTGCTCCAAGATAAGAAGTACTCTATAAAAGACGATATTATTAACCTTAAAAAAGTCATTAAAAATACGTGTTTTAATCGCCTTCAAGAGGATTTTAAAAACAACGATCATTTTAGATTTGATATTTTTTCTCATCCAATCGATAATGAAATTAAGGAGATTATTCGAAACAATAATTTTGAGCCTTTAGAAGCATATTTATCAAATGGTAGAGGTATTGACACTAATAAAAGTGGTACTTATTTCATATGTCCAACATGTGGAGTATTAAATCCACCATTTGGTGTTGGTAAGGCAGCAAGAAATGAAAAATCTTGCGTAAATGAAGGTTGTGAATATTTTTTTAAGAAAACTCAGGAAGAACAATATGAAACTGAAGATATTATCCTGCAATTAGATTTTAAAGAAAAAGAACACTATGCTCCAGGCTATATAGGGGAGGATCTACAACGATTTTACTTCAAAAGAAAACCTCGCTTATTTAGGTATTATGGCGATGTTATTGATGAGCCTGAATTCTCTCGATACTCATACATTCCGTGGAAAAATCACGATCTATACACAGAAGAAAAATTACTATGGCGAAAAGTTTCAACT
>JAENXI010000126.1 GCA_016649625.1 Candidatus Bathyarchaeota archaeon | reverse complement strand
TCTTAGCCAACCATTCTTCTTCACTTGCTCATATAGTGGCGTTCCCGGATAGGGCGTTGCTACATAGAAACCGACATCGTCAGGGTTTAGTTCTTTGACAAAATTTATTGTTTGTCTAGCGGTTTGTTCAGTTTCGCCTGGAAATCCTATCACCACATTAGCAATCGTCATTAAACCAACTTCATGTGCAATCTTGTAGGCTAATCGTGTTTGGTTTAGTTTTAGGCCTTTATTCATAGCGCCTAGAATTATTTCATTGCCTGATTCTACACCTAGCCAAACAGCTATACAACCTGACTTGTGCATAGTTTTAAGAAGTTCTCGATCAACCATATCTACACGTGTACCGCAGTCCCAAATTAGATTCAATTTTCTAACTTGGAGTTCTTTACAGAAGTTCATAACACGTTTGCGATCTACAGTAAAGGCGTCATCATAAAAGGTGAATTGGTTTGCACCATACTTGTTGTGAATCATTTCCATTTCATCGATAATATTTTTGGGACTGCGCATGCGATATCCTCTGCCAAACATGCGAACGGTGCTGCAAAAATCGCACCAGTAAACACAGCCTCGACTTGAAATTAGAGGAAAGAGTACTTTGCCCATTCGTTTTAGGGTGTTGAGTGGTAAGATGTGATGTGCTGGGAAAGGTAGAGCATCTAAGTTTTCTATAAAGGGTCTGTCTGGATTTTGGATGATTTTATTTTTTTGATTGCGAAAAGTGATACCTAAAACTTTGTTTAGGCTAGTTTTTGTTTGGAGTTTTTCGAGAATTTCTTTAAAGGTTATTTCGCCTTCTTTTCGCACAACAATATCTAGGTTTGGGTACTCATTAAGGGCGTTTATATCCCAGAAAGTTCCATGTGATCCACCAAGCATAGTGTAAGCTTGTGGGTGTTCTTGTTTGGCTATAGTGATTAGCTTCATAGCAGATTTGTATAGAAGAGTTGTTGCAGTAACTCCTATAACGTCTGATGGAGTTTGTTTTATAAGTTCACTAAAGGTTTTGTATGTAAGTTTTTCTGCTTGGCAGTCTATGACTGTTACTTGGTGTCCTTGTTTTTCTGCAATTGCGCCTAAATAAGCAATTCCAAGTGGAATAAAGGGTGGATGAGAGTGTACGTTTGGGGGATAAGGAGGATTAATTAAGGTAACTTTCATTGTAGTGCTCTCTCTTTTGCAGAGTTTTTCTATGTTTGATTGACATATATTGGTTTCTAAATAGGGTGAACTGAATTTTTCCGTTTTTTTTGATGATTATGTTTACATGTGGTATGCAAAATCACAGCAAAACTCACCAAGTTAAATTTAATTAGAATTACGAATAATGAGTTTTGGAGAAGTGAAGCAGAATTACGTAAGAAAATAATTTTTTCTACCGAAACTCCACCAAAATCATTTCTAAGAAAAATATCTTTTTTGTGGTATTCCATTTTTGCTTCCAGTGATAGAATAAATTGAAGTTAATTTTGTTTCCCGAAATAAGAACACGAAAACTTCTTTCGCGACACTAATAGAAATTCCTAAAGTGTTGCATGATACACGTTTTATTTCTCAACAAATTGCTAACTCCGTTTCTTATAGTTCCCATTAACATGTAAGAATTCCGTAAAATTCTAAGAGCTAAAACTGAGTTTAAACTCGTTCCATTGCATATTCCTTGGTAATTCCTTAAAAGAAGCCTAATTCCTTGAGAAATGATCCGTCTAACAAATTGAAAAGTTTCAACTTTATTCCATGAATAGTTTATTGTAATTTTGTACCTATTCCTTAAAAATACTATTCGTTACGTATTCGTTACATGTAAACGTAACAATTCATGGTAATAGCTTCATGCCTTCTTGGATCCAAATCCCAGCGACCCCACCACATCAAAAACCTCACAAAGCCATGATTTCATTTATCTTTTTTAAAACAAAATTGTTTTACGTTATTTGTATTTGTGTTGCCCACATAGACACAAACAGTATTGTAACTTCAGAATCCTTATCTATTATCTTTAGAGAAAAGAAGTATGAGTAAGAAGGCAATTCCTAACTCTTTATTTGTGGAGCTAACAGAACAAGGCTACTCCGATGAGAAAATAAAAGAAATTTACAAGTGGTATGACTCATCAGAACACAAAGGAGTTGCAAGTTTCTAAAATTACCATATTTTTATTCTCAAAACCAGACGTACTTGATTCTTAATTTTAACAATTTTAAGGATCAGTAAAAACCTATAGTATTCGCACACAAATTTATGGTTACTCGTTGGTTATTTCTAAACTCAAATTTTCCCCTTTTGAGTCATAAATTGCAACGTTGTCTTTGCTAATGAATGGAAAACCAACTATCATGATTATTCGTCCAAAGAAATGGTTAAAGTCAACATTTGAAAGAGATATATTCCCAGAAGGGTGAGAATGTACCGTTCCAACTATTGAAAAATCTACAGGCAACATATAAAGTGGAACAGTTGCGAATCCTTGACCATGAACTGCAAAAGGAGGAACAACAAGCTCATTTATTTGGAGAATATCTTTGCTCTTTTTTCCTCTGAGAAATAATATATTTTCTCTTGGATATAGTTGCTTTGCACCCTCAAAAATAGTAGCTAACAAATTTTGGCTCATAGACACGATAAGTTTGGTTCCCATGAGTTCTGAATGGAATTGGGATTAATTACTTTTACTGAAATCATGCATTATGGTTTTTTAAAATAGTTTAGAAAAAACAAAGAAAAATCGAGATTCCAATTATGCATTAATATTGACACACAATTAACTAATAAAAAAAGGAAAAAGTTGTTGCCATATACTAATTTTCAAACCTTTAGCCACCAGTCGACCATATTCTAGATCTGCTTTATAGAAGAGTTTTGTTTGACGAATTTGAATTCACGTTTATTGGTTCTCATTTTAACTAAAGAGTACTTTAAAGTATTGCTACATTATTTTTAGTGTAATAGTTTTATTGAATCGTCGAGTTAACCAGTCGTCTTGGAAGAAATTTTATGAACAAAGAAAAAAAATAACCACTTGTAAACTAAAAATAATAACAAAAAATCAAGAGAGTTCTTAGAATTTAGAACGGCTATCCCAGTAAGGGCTAAATAGTGCCAAGTCTATTTCGGATGATATCAAAATGGAGGACGGAAATAATGCAAGAATTTTCAAAACTCGTCCTTAAATTAATTGAAGCGAGTCGTAACCATGAATCTTACCGAGATAAAGAATGCATAAACCTCATTGCTAGTGAGGGATTAAAATCTCCAGCTGTTAATCAAATGCTAAGTTTGTCCACAGATTTAGAGGGAAGATATGCTGAAGGAGAAAATGATCTTCAAGGTCATGTAAAAAAAAGGTATTATCAAGGCCAAAAATACATGAAAATAATTGAAGACTACGCCACAGATCTTATGAAAGCACTATTTAAATGTGGTTGGGCAGATTCAAGATTGGTTTCAGGTACACACGCAAATTTAGC
>JAENXI010000125.1 GCA_016649625.1 Candidatus Bathyarchaeota archaeon | reverse complement strand
TCATATCCTCACCACAACAAACAAGAACACCAGGACCATTCTCTAGAACTTCAACTTTATTACCACAAATTTGACACAGATAAATTTCTCCTACACTTGTCAAAGAATCACCTCCGAGGAAATAGATCAGAACTACAAGTTTTTTAATAAAAACTAATATTTATATTTATATTTCCGGTATTTCGAAAAAACCAATCTATCATATTTGCATCTAAAATGTATTGTAAGCATTATTTCAAAACCAGTATCATACAAAAAATTATTAACACTAAAAAAAATGAGTCGAAAAAAATGAAGGAAATTAAAGTAGTTTCATTTGATTTAGATGGCACTCTTACAGATAGTTCTTTTGCAAACTCTGTTTGGTTAGAAGAAATTCCCAAATTATACGCAATAAAAAACAAAATTTCTATTAATTCAGCAAAAAGAGAAGTTTATAATAACTACAATAAAATTGGCAACAAAAGGATAGATTGGTATAATATAACTTTCTGGCTAGAAAGATTTAATCTAGATATTCCACCTGTAGAGCTTATTTATTCATGTAAAAATAAAATATGTCTTTTCGATGATGTTATACCAATACTTAATAAATTGAAATCAAAAAAAAGATTAATCATCATAAGTAATGCAAGAAGAGAGTTTATGGATTTAGAAATAAAACAAACAGAAATCGGAAGTTATTTCGAAAACATTTTTTCCGCCACATCAGATTTTAATTCAACTAAAAACGCTCCTAAAGTATACATTAATATTTGTAAAATTTTGAAAGTTTCACCTTCAGAAATGGTACATATAGGTGATGATTACAAATTTGACTTTGAAGTACCAAATAAACTTGGAATAAATTCTCTTTTTCTTGACAGGAATGCAATAGAAAAAAGAAAATTTGTTGTGAAAAGTCTAGATGAAATATCAATAAAATAGCAAAAAAATAAGTTTAATCATTAATATCAAAAAAGGCTTTAAAAATTTTGAGATTAATTAATTATAAATCCTTTTTTGGTTCTTTTTGAGTTTGATAATCCTTCAAATAGGAATACTATCATAGCAAATCCAGTTATCAATGTTAACAATAAAAAGAAAACTTTGAACGCATAATCCTCAACTGAATAATGCACAACAAGAACAAGAATCTCAACAACGAGTATAGTCATGAAAATAAAAGAATAAATGATCATCTTTGGTATCAATCGATGACCAAACCATAGATAACCATCTACTTTAGCTCTGTCACCAGTTACGTACTCACCATACCTGTTATTCTTCAAATAACCTAAATCTTCTAGTTTTTGAAGATGTCTATAGGACACACTGGGACTACTTAGGTTTAGACCCTTCATTACATCCCTGGGACCAACCGACCTATTTTTTCTAACGACATACAAGTACACTTGAAGGGTGATACCTGATAGTTCTTTATCAGATTCAACAGGCATATCCTAAACCTCAAATAAACAATGATGGGTTTATAGATAAAAACGTATTAGCTTTTCCTAAATATTTTAAAAACCACTTTAATTTAATAGTCTAAATTAAAAGTGAAAAAAAGAGTATAGTGACCTGTTCTTTTGGCAGAACAAGGTGTTCTCTCAGGAGAGCTAATAGAAAGAAAAACAATTAATAATAAAGCGGTGAAACATTTGAAAAAAATAAACGAAAACTCCCTTAAAATCATTATCTGCACAATGTTTATCCTTCTCTTAGTTGACACCGCAATATTTTATAGAAATATTAATCCAGTTTGGGCTCAAAAAAAAACTATTGTTGTCCCAGAGGATTATTTAACGATTTCTGAAGCTATAAAGAACGCTGATCCAGGCGATAAAATTTTTGTTAAGAAGGGGATTTATAATGAAAATATTTGGATTGATAAACCATTAGAAGTATTAGGTGAAAACAGTAGAGACACCATAGTTATAGGTAATAGTGAAGCAAATAACCAAAACGTGATAACCATAACAGCTGATAATACTGCTATCAGAGGTTTTACAATAAAGAGCACAAACTATGCTACCCCAAAACAACATCCAAACGGTATTAACATACAGGGAGACAATTGTTCAATAATTGAAAATAATATTTCAAACACATTTTGGGGGATATTATGTGCCATCCAATCTTTGACAACAATAGACTCCAATAACATTACTAAAAATTTCAAGGAGGGTATAAGGTTTTATGGTGGGTCATTAAACACAATTTCTAACAACTATATTGCTGAGAATACAGCATCAGGAATAGCCATTGAGGGCTACTCTAATCTGATTTATAGTAACAAAATTGAAAATAACACAAGAGGCATCGGATTGGGAACATCCCACTCTGGAGTGTTTGGTAACAGCATTCAATTTAACAGTGAAAGTGGAATCTACTTTTCTGGTTCAAATAATACAATATCAACGAATGAAATATCAAAAAACGAATGGGGCATATATTTTCCACCTCATTTCGCTGCTCCGAACCATAATAAAATATACTGCAACAATTTTGTAAATAACAACAATGACATACATATCAGCTCCATTTATAATATTAATTATTGGAACTACCAAGAAAAAGGCAATTTTTGGAGCAAATACAAAACAGAATATCCAGATGTAAAAGAAATAGAAAAAACCGGAATAAATGATAAACCATATGTAATCTCTGAAAATGACATTGATAATTATCCACTCACTACGTCTTTGAATATAGAAAATGAAAAAGAGTCCCCACCAATTGAAAATCCTCCACCAATTAAGGATAATATAGTGGGTCTATGGCATTTTGATAAAGTTGAACCAAACCTAGTAACTATGGACACAAATGAAATTAATAACGCCATCTTGGGTTCATTTTCAAATAATATCAATTACACTCCAAGCTTAGTTAATGGAAAAATGGGTAACGCATTAAGTTTTGATGGTTGGGCATATCTATTTGTTCCCGCTTCACCAAGTCTAGAAATAAAAAACGAGATTACTATTGATGTTTGGATCTATGTTAAAGAATTTAAAAATGTAGAATACAATAACATAGTCATCCAAGCCGTTAGAGAAGATGTTAGCTATCCTAAAAGAATACTGGGATTAGCAATAAATGGAGTTGAACCAGAAAATAATTCTTCACCACAAGTAGGTTCATTGCGAGGATATATTGTAACTGATACAGAAGGTTTCAATGAAATTGTAACTACAGAACCTGCAATTCAAGAAAATAAATGGATCAATATTGTTTTCAAACGGAATAAAACATCAGGAATGCATCTTTATGTTGATGGAGAAGAAAAAAAGATCATGGTTACTAATGGAAACCAAAATCCAAGCGGTACAATAAAAAGAAGTACTTACATGTACGTGGGACACGATTCAAATACAATAATCGACGAACTGATAATAAGCAATACAGCTTCAAACTCTTTGGAAATTTTCTTATGGAAAAACGCGACAATTCTATCAATTACCTCTATAATGTTGTTTCTAATTGGAACACTTTTAATC
>JAENXI010000124.1 GCA_016649625.1 Candidatus Bathyarchaeota archaeon | reverse complement strand
CTAGAGAATTTGCTGTTCTTTTAAATTCTACAGGTCGCATGGATAGGCCAAGTTTAGGACTTGCTATTTGTTTGGGGGATAGAGATGCCTCTCTTAAAGAAGCTAATCAAATTCTAGAAGATTATCGAAAAAGCATTAATCAATATCTCTGTTGGGTCAAAGAAAAACCTGAAAGAATGAAAGAATTTGAAAATATCTATGTTATTTATGGCGATAGTTTTATCAACGAAAAAATAATTGGCACAATTTCTTCTATTCTAGTATCTAGTCTCCAAAACTTGGAGAAACCACTTATTGCATATGCAACTGTCGAAGAGGAAAATACCGCCAAATTTTCAGCAAGAACAACTGGGTTAGCACTTCACAAAGGAATAAATCTAGGCAAAATTATGCAGGTTGCTTCAGAAAAATTCGAAGGAAAAGGGGGAGGGCACAATATAGCTGCAGGTGCTCAAGTGCCTATTGATCAAATTGAGAATTTTATAAACTTGGTTAATGATTTAGCGGGAAAACAGTTATCAGGTGAAGAAATTGAAAGCCAAAATAACACTTGAATATAAAAATCAAAAAACTGCATCAGCTATTGCATATGCAATATCTCCTGATAATTTTGCAGCCTCTTCAAATCTATATATCAATACTGTCAGAAAAAATAACCAAGTTATAACTGAGATGAAAACTGGAGAGAAGTTATCTACTTTAATAGCTACAATTGACGATTTACTTTTTTGCGTTTCAACCGCAGAAAAAACTCTCCAACTTATTGCGTTAGATCCTGATCAGAGAGACAAAATTAAACAGAAAGAGTAAATAAGAGCTAAGCAAAAGGTATAGCAACTTGAGGATATAAGCGTGTCATCAATAATTGAAGATATTATCGCAAGGAAAATCTTCAACAATCGAGGAGAGGAAACTATAGAAGTTGATGTTATTACAGCATCAGGTTTTGGAAGAGCCTCTGCACCTGCGGGAAAAAGTCGTGGAAAAGCTGAAGTTCGACCCTATCCTGAGGGTGGCGTAGATTCTGCGATTAAAAAAGTAGAAGAAGTAATTACTCCTGAAATAGCAGGTCTCAACTCAGATTTTCAAGAAGAGATAGATAATACCCTACACGAAATTGATGGAACGAGAGATTTCAAAATCATTGGTGGTAACACTGCTTTTGCAATTTCAATAGCCAACGCGGAAGCTGCTGCAAATTCTCATGGCCACCTTTTATTCCAATTTTTAGGTGGTAATACTGCTACCTCTCTACCTTTTCCATTAGGAAATATGATCAGTGGCGGTCAACATGCCCGAGGAAAAACTCCAGATATACAAGAATTCCTGGCACTTCCACATGGAGCTGAAACTTTCTCTGAAGCTTCAATGGTTAATGTTCAAATACACAAGAAAATTGGCGATATTATAAAAAAGAAAGATAAACTTTTCAATGGAGGTGTAAGCTCAGAGGGTGCATGGATGGCTAATCTGGGGAATGCTGAAGCTTTTGATGTTATCGCTAAAGTTTGTGAAGAGGTTGGCAATGAATATAATTTCGAATGCGGTTTTGGAATTGATGTCGCTGCTGCTTCTTTATGGAAAGAAAAAGAACAAAAATATCTTTATAATCGTGAGGGAAAAAAACGTGATACAGGTGATCAATTAGAATACCTTTTGGATTTAATTGAGACTTATCGTTTAATTTATGTCGAAGATCCCTTTGATGAAAATGATTTTGAAAGTTTTGCTGAATTGACCAAGAAAGCTAAAAACTGCTTGATTTGTGGCGATGATTTATTTACAACTAATAATGAACGATTAAATCAAGGTATAAAACTTAAAGCAGCCAATTCTATTATTATCAAAGTTAACCAGATTGGAACTCTTACAGATGCAATAGAAACAATAGAGACTGCACAGAAAAATGGGTATACAAATATTGTTTCTCATCGTTCAGGTGATACATGTGCTTGGCACATTGCTCACTTAGCATTGGCTTTCAAGTGTCCAATAATAAAAACCGGAACTATTGAAGGTGCTAGAATCGCAAAAATAAATGAATTGTTACGAATCGAACACTTCTTAGGAAATCGGGCAAAAATGGCTAATTTAAAAATAAATTAAGGAGAAATAAGATTGACAGAAGAAGAATTAAATAAAAATCAATCAGAAACAAACTTTGAATCAGAAAAAGAGGCACAAATTGCAGAAGAATTTTTGCTTCCGAGAGATACTTTATTGTCCGCTGGGGTTCATATTGGGACAAGAATGAAAACAAGAGACATGGAACCATTTATCTATCGAGTTAGACCAGATGGATTGTTTGTTTTAGATGTAAAAAAAACAGATGAACGTATTAGAGTTGCTTCTAAGTTTTTAGCTAGATTTGAGAACTCAAGAGTCGCAATTGCTGCTACAAGACTTTATGCTCACGAACCTGTAAAAAAATACTGTGAATTAACAGGTGCAATACCTATCGTTGGCCGCTTTATTCCAGGGCTTTTGACTAATCCTCAGTATTTGAATCGCGTTGATCCTGAAATAATTGTTGTTTGTGACCCAAGAGCAGACTCTCAAGCAATTAAGGAAGCTCAAAAAATGGGACTACCAATAGTTGCATTATGCAGTACTGATAACGAGTTCTTAGGTGTAGATTTTGTTATTCCAACCAATAATAAGGGTCGAAGAGCCTTGGCAGTTGTTTTTTGGTTACTAGCAAGACAAGTACTGCGCGAGAGAGGCGAATTAGCAGCAGATGAAGATCTTCAGGTGCCAATTGAAAGCTTCGAGGCGAAGATTTCTAGAGACGATGAAGATAACCGATAATCTGGGGTCCAAAATTCGATACCCCACACAATCGGGAAGTTTCTACCAGTCTACTGAAGAATCTTTAAAAAAACAAATTGAATATTGTTTTCTCCACGAATTAGGTCCAAAGAAAATTCCTGCATTAAATAAGAATGGGCCTTGCAATATTATTGGTTTAGTTTCTCCCCATGCAGGATTCATGTATTCTGGCCCTATTGCCGCTCATGCGTACTATGCTCTTGCTTCAGATTGTAAACCTGAAACTGTAGTTATTCTAGGTCCTAATCATACAGGTTACGGGAGCGGCATATCTTTAATGAATGATGGTTTTTGGCAAACTCCCCTGGGTAATGTTGAGATTGATAGCGAGATAGCTAATCTAATAGTAAAAAAGTCAAAAATTGTGGATATCGATGAAATCGCCCATCGCTTTGAACACTCTATTGAAGTGCAACTTCCATTTCTTCAATATATTTATGGCTCTAACTTCAAGTTCGTTCCAATATGTTTCCAAATGCAAGATTTAAACTCTATTTTGGAGATTGGAAAAACTTTAGCTGAAGTATTTTTGAACAAAAAAATTGTTATAATCGCTTCTTCAGATATGAATCACTATCAACCTCAAAAAATTACAGTTGAAAAAGATATTGAAGCTATTCAAGCAATAGAAGAATTGAATGAAAACCGCTTTTATT
>JAENXI010000123.1 GCA_016649625.1 Candidatus Bathyarchaeota archaeon | reverse complement strand
TGTTGAATTGTATTTGTATCTAACAAAATTGTAGCATCAAATTTTTCCATATCAGGAGTAAGATCATAGGTTATTGGAACATATGTCATAAAATGTTTTGAGAGACGACTAATTCCTTGTTCAGCTCCAATAACTACACTCATATTTGGTCTGAGGTTTTTTAACAAATTTTGAAATGCGTACGCTGAACCTAAAGCATCAGGATCAGCATTAGGATGACATAAAAGAAGAATAGAAATTGCATGTGTTTTATCTAATAGATTAAGGATAGAGAAAAAATTCATTTTAAGTTACTCAAATAATTTTCAGAAGTTTTTAGTGCTTCTTTAACAGCTTCTTTTGCGATTAGTTCTACATTTATATTTTTTGTTGTGGGGGATAATACTAGAATTACTTCAACTGAAATAGTTACGGGTTTTTCACTGGTAGTTTCCACGATTATGTTTAAAGTTTCCACCAGTTTCAAAGAAATTTTGGAGAGAACATATTTTTTTGCTGCTGTTTCTGCAGTTTTAGATAAAAGTTCTATTTGATTAGTGGTTAGCTCGGATAATCCTAGCTTTCCCACCTACTTCACCCAAGTAGAATACTACTTTGATTATAGAGAAACTGGTTTGAGATCAGCTTGAAGTTTTGTTTGAGCCTCTTTTACCTGAGATCGCACCCTTTCTTCTTGCCTACCTATAACAGTTCTTCTTGTGTCGAGAAGTTCTTTTCGTTCAACTAGTTCTTCTGTTAGTTTAGTTTTTTCAGCTTTTATTAGAAGCGAACCTGCAGTTTTGTAGATGACAGCGTCATCTGCAGTTTTTTGAAGTTCAGTTAATGTTTGTTCAACTTCTGTTTTTTCCATTTCTATTTGTTGCTTTTGAGCCAATACTGTTTGCATTGTTTGTTGTAATTGTTGAAATCGTAATAATCGTTCTTGAACTTGAGGTGGTAGCTTTGAAATTTGATCACTCATAATTCATCTTTCCGTCTGCAGTGCAATAAGTAAGGCTCTTAATTAAGCATTTTCCAAATATGCATCAAAGTTTTATGCTTCAATAATCGATTATTTGAAACAAGATATTGGCGGCAGATAAAAATAGTTTTTTTAAAGGGCTAGGGGTCTGGTGCCGGGGGCGGGATTCGAGCCCGCGACTTCTGGACATTGGGCGTTAGGCCTCCTTTGTTCTCCAGATTATGAGTCTGGCGCCCTAAGCCAAGCTAGGCTACCCCGGCTATTTATTTTCAGTTTATTCCTGATAAAGACGGCCCAATTTAAGGTTATTTATCTTAACTTTAAGTGAAAAGAGTAACAAAAATTGAGTTAATAAAAAAGTTATTTTTTTTCAATTTTCTCTATATGAGTTGGTTTTCCAAGGTAAACTATGTCTGTTGAATCGATAAAAAGTCCTGTTTCTATTACTCCAGTAATCAATTTCAGTTTTTTGTTTAGTTCTTTTGGATTTTTAATGACACCAAAACTAGCATCAATAATTGCGTTTCCATTATCGGTTATTACAGGTCCAACCTTTCCAGTTCCTTCACGGATAACAATTTTTCCGCCAATTAGTTCAATTTGATTTTTTACTAAAGATAAAGCGAAAGGTAACACTTCAATTGGAACTGGATGATCCCCATCACCTAGATTTGTTACTTTTTTATTTTCATCAGCTATTATAATATTTATTTTTGATGCAGACGCAACAATTTTTTCACGTGTAAATGCGCCACCCATACCTTTTATCAAATTAAGTTGCGGATCTATTTGATCTGCCCCATCTATTGTTAAATTGATAATTGGATGTTCCTCAAATGTAGTGATTTTAATACCATACTTGGTTGCTAATAAAAAAGCTTGATAGGAGGAGGGTATTCCCCAAATATCAATTTTTTCTTTTTTAATTTTTTCGCCTAATTCTTTAATAGCATATGCTAAAGTACTCCCACTACCCAAACCAACGATGAAACCATCTTCAACATGCTTAATTGCCGCTTTTGCTACTTCTTTTTTAGCTTTTTCAATCCAATTTGAATTATGATTCAATTTCAATCTGTCCTAACTTGTCCAATACTTTTTCTACTTCGCTTGTAATCGCTTCTATTCTTTTCTCAGCTTCACTTTTTGAGCTTGATTTCTCAGGAGTCGATTTGCGGCGTTTCCTTTTGTTATCTATTGTCAATTCATCTGTTTGCTCTTCAATAGAGTCTAACGATTTGGGAATACGAACTTTAACTTCTTTTATTGGTTCTACACTAATTTTTGACCGCAAATCTTCAACTTTTGTGCTTAAATCTCCAAAACGTTCACTAAAAAGCTTCATCAGATCTTCTTGCATACCCTCAAGCTCATGTAATGTAACAATTGTTTCGTCTCTTGAAATGGATTCTCTGATAGCCATCATTCGTGATTTGTATGATCCAGCAAGATTATCTCTTTCTATCTCAGAAATTTTGCCTTCTCCATGGGCTTCATATAATCTTCTTATTGCATCGCTTAAAATTTCTCGTTCCACATCGAAAATTCGCAATTCATTTTTTGCTTGGGATGCATCAGTTAATTTTACACTTTTTGTAACCCTAAAAGGTAAACCGGTTAAATTCGGTTGAACGTTAGTGTTAATTATCTTTTTTTCAGGTTTTTTGTCCCTTTTTCTCATTGCGTAAATTATTGTTACTGAAGAGACGATTACCACTAATACAACTGCTATCAGTGTTGCAGAATCAACTAAAGCCATGATATCCTCTGTATGTGATAGATTTTGGTATATATATAAATTAATATACCATTTCTGGTGCATAGCGTTTATTGAAATATTAAAATGAAAAAATAACTTCACTAAATAATATTAAAAAATTTCACAGTGTTAACTCTAAGTTTGGCAAAATCTTGAAAACCTACAAAATTATAAAAACAACAAAATCTTTTCTTGTTCTGTATTATGCAGCAAACAAGTTGGAATGGAGCCTCGGGCGGGCTTTGATCCCGCGACCACCGCCTTACCAAGGCGGTGCCCCACCAGGCTAGGCTACCGAGGCACACACTTTGCTGTTTAAGACATAACTTATTGACATCAGGGTCACACAAATCAGCATTAACAGCTTTGGCTTGACCAACCTGACCAACAACTGTTTAAAAATGAAAGCCTTGATTTTCATATAAAGTTTTCAGTATTGACAGATCATTTAGTTTATGGTAAGTGAACTGAGGCTTCCTAAACTCATTCAAACCCACATAATGGCGTACTCTACAATACCTAACTTCATCATTCTTATTGAGAAATAGCTGAGCAGAACCAACAACATGACACACTGGGCACTCCAGCTTTACACATTTAATCTTCGCCATCTTACTCTTTCAAGTCCATTAAACTTAATTGGTGACCAGTTGACCAGAAGAAGCTTAAAAGGACCCTTCAAAAACAGTTCTGGAGGGTAGAAACTTTACTAAAAAAAGAGAAAAAGAGTGGAGATTGGATATTTAGTTTCCAACATATACTTCTTTGTAATAGACTCCACCAGGAAATA
>JAENXI010000122.1 GCA_016649625.1 Candidatus Bathyarchaeota archaeon | reverse complement strand
TTTTAATCCATTTTCTAAATTTACGTATACATAATTTTTGAGATTAAGATCAAAGATTTAAATAGTTAAATGTTTTTTCGAAAATTCTTATTTGTTGTGTGTTCCCCCGTAATTGATTTAGAAAATCTTGAAGCTGCAAAATTGGGATTATTGGTACTAAATTGCAGAACTTATAGCGATTTGGTACTAGTGATAGAATAGCTGGAATAAATATTCCATTTTTCCATGTGGTGCATTCAATTTTAGTTGAAATATTGGGTAGTGAATCCATCAGGGCTTTTGTTCTTTTTATTTGGTCTTTGACAATAGATTTTAGCGAAGAATAGGCTATTTCTCGATGCCAATGTTTACAATCTATGCACAAAATTATAGGTTTTTTTAAACCTACTATATCAATTTCATTTCTTTTTCTCAGATATTTGAACCTAAAATTTTTTTTTACAGAAAAGTTATTTCGTTCTAAAGCAATAGCAGCTAAGCCTTCAAATTCTTGCCAGCATAGTAAACTGGTTGCATGTTCAATATCTGCTCCTAATTCAATTGCTTTAATCGATAACATAATTCGACTATAGTTATTTAGTTCTACAAATTCGTCGTCGAGAACAATTAATCCTTCTTGGCTAAGTTTGTTTAAATACGATTTTACACTTCTTGAATCCAATTTGGAATCTCTGCTGATTATTTTTACGTCAACTGCATTTTGATTTGTTAGTTTTAGGATCGAAAGTACAATTTTTTTTTCAATTATTTTTTTTTGACCTCTATGTATTTAATGGACTATTTAAAAAAGTAAATTTGATTAATTTTAAAACTTTAGATCAATAAATTCTTATGCTAAAGCAAGTTAAAAAACTTGCAGTTTTTTGTTCATTAACTGTAGTAGTTTCCAAAATTGTTATTATAATCAATATAGCAATTTTTTTTGAATTTATGTTGAATAGGGGTTTAATTTTGGGTTTATCAAATAGATATTTACAAATATTTGCGTTTATTGGACTATCATGTTATTACTTTTTAACTATTAATTTCACAATTAGTTACTTCGAATTTTTTCGCGTTTTATTTTGAGTGAAAAAATTATTAAAATATTGATTATCTCGTTTTTATTTAATAAAATATAAAAATAATCATAAATCATTGAATTTTTATGATAATAAGCGGTATTTTTCGGGAATTTTTGGATTTTTCTGTTAGTTAAAGCTCCTGTTTAATTGATTAATAAATATCGAATAACTTCGATGTTAATTTGGCAAAGCGACATATTCAATAATAAAGGATAATATAGAATTGATTTTTTTAAAAAAATATCAAATAATCATTTGAAATTTAATATTATTATTTATTCATAATTCTTTGTTTTGTTGATGCTTTTGTATGCAATTATTGTGATAATAACGTTAGTACATCAGGAAAATCTATACCTAAAGATTTTATTTTTGCTATTGTAGGTACGCCATTATTATTCCATCCCCGTCTTTTGTAAACGGCATCTTTTAGTAGTTCATATTCTTTCTCACGAAATTTCCTTAACAGTGCTATTTTTATCTCAATTGATTTATGTTTAGGATTAACATCCAACTTTTCTTTTATTTGTTTGTCATATCGGTCTATTCTACTGGCATATTCTTCTTTGGTTACCGGTCCGACTGCTCGATAAGGAACAGTGTCTTGTTTACGTGTACCCAAACCCATTCTTACATTAAAGATTCGTTGAAAGTTATAGACTCTTTCACTCATCAATATTATGTCCTTTTCTTTAACTTTGTTCCCTGTGATGGCGAAAAAGAATTTGACATAATTATCAACATGCGACATTACTTTTGCTGGATCTTTGGTTTTATTATTGCCTTCTGGAACTACATCGTTCCACGGTAGTTTACACAATCCGTTTAGGCTAAACCAAGTTCGCCACATTGGAAACCAATGAAGATTTTCAGCTTTTTGTTCAAAAGTTGGCATTAGATTATGCACCATATCTAAGAAGATTAGCCATGCTTCATCATGTTGTGCCCCTTTTAGAGTTAGTCCATAACCTCCCTGTTGGGCTAAAGACTCTTTAGTGACGTATTCTGAAAATTCTAAGCCTTTTGACTCCATGCCTATATCTTTTAAAATATCGGGATTAACCCCGTTTTTTTCAAAGAGTTTTTTCATTTGTCTGATTCCTTTTCCTATAATCACTCCAAAACCAGTTCCTTGGGCCATTTGATGAATAATATTTAAAACAGCTTCTTTGTTTCCAAAACACAAATTTAATCCCTCTGTAAATTTGTTATCAATTAATCCTAGTTCATAACATTCCATAGCGAAAGCAATAGAGGTCCCTACGCTTATCGTGTCTAATCCATAAATGTCACAATAATAATTCATCTCAATAACATATTCTGCGTCAAATATTCCACAGTTAGATCCAACGCCCGCGATGGTTTCGTATTCAGGACCATTAACAAATACTCTTTGACCTTTATCAGGGCCTGTTGAAAGTTCGAAATCTTTAACCACATGAGAACAAGAAAGTGCACAACCAACCCAACAACCTGCATATCCAGAATGGAATTTCTTTCGGTATACTTCTCTTCCTAACTTTTCTGCGTCTTTATGACTTCCATATTTAAAATTATTTACAGGTAATAAATCAAAATTGTTCATTATAGGTACTAAATGAGCAGTACCTACAATTGACATTTCATTTTGTTTAGGATCAAGCTTACGCAATTCCTTATTATATTTCAAAATTATTTTCTTAACGAGAGTGCTATCAGCCGGATTAATTTTTTCTAAGGTCATTTTTTCTGAATATTTTACAACTATTGCTTTTATTTTTTTATCTCGAAGAACTGTTCCAATTCCACCTCTACCTGCTTGTTTGAACCTGTGTGTGCCTCTTATTGAATCGTACCAAGAAACATTTAGACAACCCATAAGAGTATTCTCAGCACCAGGGCCGGTTGAAACAATTGAGATGTAAAGTGGATTTTTGGGACTATGTTTTTTTGATAAAATATCTACGATAAGATTAGTCTCAGAGGGAAGATCTTGTGCATCTTCTATAGTAATTCTTTGATTATCCCCATCAATGAAAATGTATACCTCTGCTGTTGATTTGCCTTGAATTTCTAATGCGTCCCAACCTGAAAATTTTAGATAAGGTCCAAAAAAGCCTCCTACATTGGAATCTATAATCATGTTGGTTAAAGGAGAAATTGACATTGCAATACTTTTCCCACCTCCTGGAAAACCGGGAATTCCAGAAAGTGGCCCTGATGATATGCATATTTCATTTGCAGGGTCTGTCCATTTTATCTTTTGATTTTTTGGTAAAGAATTCCACATTAGCCAGAGATTAAACCCCCGGCCACCAGTAAAAATTTGTTTCATTTTTTCAAAATCAAATATCAATTTTATTGCAACGTCAAACGTCAATAATTGATTTTGTTTTAATTGTTTTTCAAATTTGCAAATTGTTTTTAATTTTGTTTTAAATTTAAATTTTGTTTTCATAATTTCACACACGTTTCAATTTAACAATATTTCAA
>JAENXI010000121.1 GCA_016649625.1 Candidatus Bathyarchaeota archaeon | reverse complement strand
CATAAGATAGCCCCTCATCTGTTGCTTGAACGCAGGTGTCCATGTAGTTATACTGTATTTGGCTAATATCCCAAGGGTAGTGATCTATAATTTCTTTGAACACGGGCAAAGTATCATGAAAAGAAAAACCTATACTTCGAATAAGGCCTTCTTCTTTTGCTTCTTCCATTTTTTTAATAAGATCTAATTTTATTATTTTTGCAAATTGCCCTTTATTTAATGCATGAAAAAGGTAACCGTCTAAATAGTCTGTTTTTAAGCGTTTCATTTGAGTAGTTAGATATTTGTTAAAATCTTTTGATTTTCGAACCATAAATATCGGGAGTTTTGTAATCAGATAAACTTTTTCACGATAACCATCTTGGAGAGCTTCACCAAGAATTTTTTCACTATCTCCCAAGTGGTAGGGCCAGGCTGTATCGATGTAATTTATTCCTTTATCAATGCCATAGCGAATAAGTTCAACAGAAGAACTAGTTTTTGCTCGTAATCTATTGATTCTTCTTGAAGGTAGTCTCATGCAACCTAATCCTAAAACTGAGACTTTCCAATTAAGCGGACCCATATCACAATATTTCAAGTAGTTTTCAACTCTTGGTCTTGTTAATTTTCAATAAGAACGATGACTGGTGCGGAGGGTGGGACTTGAACCCACGAAGGCCTGAACCAGAGGATCTTAAGTCCTCCCCCTTATCTTAGGCATTATCTGGCCGCCTATTTAGACCTGGCTCGGGTACCCCCGCATCAACCCTTACACTTCATGCAGAACAATAGTTAAAGTTTTTTGCATTTCTTTGAAATCTTTAAGGTTAAAGAGGCAAAATATCACAAATTGTTTTAATTATAGTAGAAGAAATATTTAGAAACAATTATATATGGAAAATGTTTTTTTAAAAAAAATTACAAAAAATTTTTTATTGGGAAATAGTGATTTCGGTGAGTTGCAAAGCAATTCCACAGTAGGGACACAGTTTGAAATCTGCTCTGACTGGATGACTACATGAATGACATACCAAAGGATAGAAAACTTTTTCTTCCAAAGTTATTAATTGTTTTGTAATTTTACTCAGATCTCTTCTTGTCTTTTCCATAGACACTTTTATTGGAGCTATCTCTCTGACTTCACTTCGAACATTTCGAATCAGGTCTTTCACATGAGATAATGTTTCGCTATCAGACTCCATTTTTTCATACATTAAATCAAAAAGTTCACCTTTTCCATCCATAACTTTTGCTTCATCTAATGATTGTTGTTTTGCATCAGATAGTATCTTGTTAAGAAAAAGTTCCACGGGATTATCAAAAGCAATAATACAAGTTATACCCCAAAGAATTGCACTTGTTGCTGCTGATAAATAGAAGTAAATTTGTGTTGACATTTGAGTTAAAAAAGTGTTAAGTATGGGATAAATTTGCAGGAGTTGGGTAGGATTATTAAAAAGGAAAGCGTTTACTGAGTCGATCAAGTGTATCAAAGTTATAACAGTTAAGGTGCTCATAATCCAAATGACTAATCCTTTTTTTCGCAAGATGTTGTCCTCTGTTAGCGGTTACTACGAATAGTGTATTAAATATTAAGATATAAGGCAGTACTTCTTTTAAAAAATATATCGATTTTCAGAATATATCAATCAAAAAAACATAACAAAGCTCCAAACCATAAATAAAAGCAAATTTAAGGTTATTTTGCTAGTTTTTTTCTTCAGATATTTTCTTCTAACTACGATTATATTTTGTCTTCGTGACTTTTCTATGTTAATCATCTCCATGTTTTCCAATCTTTTAAGTAATCGCCATGTTGTCGTTCGTGGAAGGTTTAAATTGTTATAGACTTGTGCTTCGTAAGCAGTTACATTGTTCTCTCCTAAAAATTTAATCACTTGGATTTCTTCAGGTCTCAGATGCTTGAGGAATCAATATAGAGCCTGAAGTTAGTATTAAAGCAGAACTTGTTACAATCAATATAACTAAGATAACCAACAATCTGTCTTAGTTTCTCTTTAAATTTAAATTATTTGATGATAAAAAATTTTCAGAGAGCTAAGATTATTTGAAATAAATTCAAGTTCTTTCTTTGTTACAATAAAATAAGGATATCGACCAGTTTCTATTGGCAAATTTTTTTTTGAAATGTAGGGGAGTATTACTATTTTGGACATAATTCAATGTTGAAACAGGTCTTTTATCCTATCTTGTATCTTGCTACTTACAGATTGTCCCATTAGTTCAAGGAAGAAGAATAAATGCTAAAGATTAGTGAGATTTACACAAAAAAACAGTTTAACAACATGAGAAAATGTTGGAATGTAACTTTAAATAAAAGTTTAGAAAACAACATTTTTTTAACTTGGGAAAAAATGGCACCTTCAGTAAATCTAATAGAAAAAGAAAGTACTCTTAAGATATTATGTGCTAGTGAAGAAACAGAACTTATAGGAATTGCGCCTTTTCGAAAAACTCGAAAAAGTCTCAAAGGAAATTTTGGTTACAACATCATTGAACCTTTGACTAATGGAAACACAGATTATTCTGGACTATTAATAACCAAACAAGAAGTTCAATGTGTACAAAAATTTTTAACTCATTTATTTCAGCAAAAAGATTGGGATCTTATCACTATTCCTGACTTACCCCAAGCATCCCCCACTTTGGAATTAATAAAACTTTATTCCAAAGAGCTCCCAAGATTTAAAGTCGAAAAAGGAGTAATTTGCCCTTATGTAGAAATTCCAGATTCAGAAGAGGACCTGCTATCAAGTTTAAAGCCAAAATTTCGAAGAAATCTACAACGTCGATTACGTAAATTAGAAAAAGAACAGGGAAATGTTGAGATAAAACATTACTATGAATTGGGTTCACTTGAAAATGCTATGCAAATCTTCTTCAGACTTCATCAAAAAAGGTGGATCCGAAAAGGTGAATCTGGAGTATTTGAAAAACAAAAAGCACGAGAAATCACAATGCAAACCACAAAATTTTTTGCTGAAAGGAATTGGCTTAGATTACATTTTTTAACAGTAAATAATAGACCTGTAGCAGCTTCTTTAGATCTTGAATATGGAGGAAAAATGTATGGTCACCTCGCCGGTTTTGATCCAGATTACTCTAAATACAGTGTAGGAAACATATTATTACTAAAAATTCTAAATCAATGTGTTAAAAAAGAGTTATCTGAATACGATTTTATGCAAGGAGATGAGTCCTACAAATTTGATTGGACACAAAAATATCGACAAAACATGAACGTAAAATTCTTCAATAGAAAATTTTCGTCAATGATGATTAGTTTAGGTTTAATGGGTACTCAACTAATCGATTTGTGTTATAAAGAGCTTAAAAAAGTTAAAAATCTAAAGAGTTCCAAATAAATATTGAAAAAACGTGGTTAATATACATAAAAAAATCAGCATTATTTTTTCCAATTATCTGATTAGAAAAGAGAGATTAGGTTTATGTTAAACCAAGAAGTGTATAGTAACAAAAAATGTCCAAATGGTAAAAGTACAAAAACAGTAGCTAAAATTACAATCAATAAC
>JAENXI010000120.1 GCA_016649625.1 Candidatus Bathyarchaeota archaeon | reverse complement strand
GATTGTTGGTTTTATTGTTTTTAGAATTGAGAACAATTATGGTATTTTAGATAATATCGTTGCAGCTAAAGAGAGCCAAAAAAAGGTATTGATCGAGCACTTGTTGAGTACTTTGAAGATTTGGCAAAATCTAATAACTGTAAATTAATGAAAACTGATACTTCAGAGAACACTGATGGAGCACCTTGGAGAGCTTTTGGTCTTTGGATTCGAATGGGTTTTGAAAATACCGATGAACGGTTACTCACAAACTAAAATTTTAAGGAGATTATCCTCTTTAAAAGATTGAAATAAGTTGCACGTTTTTGTTCCATTGCATTTTTGTTTCAAATATTTTCTGTTTTCTCATTAATTAAAGTTTATTTTATTTCTTGAAATGTAAAATTCACTTAATTACAACAAAAAAAAATTCTTTCCACTGTGGAACATTATATCGTGTAAAATCCTATTATTTAACCTTGTAATATTTTCCTTGTGTGTTTCTATAGATTTTTTTATGTTTGCGTGTTAGCTTTTTTTTATGTGCCATTTTTATTTTCCTCGTAATTGTTGACCTATTATTTTGTAGTTAAACAAAAGTGTTAGTATAAAATACGCCAGCATTATATATAGTGTACATTATTGTCAATAGTTATTTTTTTGAACTGCCTATATTACATCTTGCAGTTTGTCAAAATTACCTTTGATTAACATTAATAAAATACTGGATTTTTCTTAGTGGATAGTATTCAATTTTAAAAAAATATTATTTCTAGATTAATGAAATACGATGCGATGTTAAAGAATAGCTAATAAAATAAAAAAAGGGTGTGTTATGGTTTTCATCCTTGAGATATTACAACCTGTTATGGTGCGAACAAAGAGTCTGCAAGTGAAGGATTCACAGCTATGTCATAGACTCTAACTGTTGAACCATCAGTAGTATCTGTGTATGTCCAATCTCCTTCGACCCAAGTTGAAAGTTCGTCTTTGTATCCGTCCGCAGTTAAGCTCCACATGTCCGATTGATCAGAGAAAGTATCGGATAGGTCCATCCATTCGCCAGCTGTACTAGCCCAAGCTGTCTGATTGGCACCATTTACAATGTAAATAAGATCTCCTGAAGTGTCTGGTATTTCTACTCGAATCATCAAATCTGAGGTCCCGATGTTTTTTGCCCAGTACATGGTCTCATATGTCTCTCCCTCTCTGGTAATGCTAACGCTAAACTGTAAGCTGCTTGCGTTTTTAACTGTGATAATATCTTCGACATTATCGTCTCCGTTATTCATAAGATAGTAGGCTGCAACTGCTACGACTGCCACTGCTATTACTGCTACAATTATTATTGCTAAAGTTTTTTGATTCATTAAAATTCCACATTAATATTTGTTAACTATCACCTTTATCATGTTATGGTAGATAATAGTTTCGTATACGCAAAAAGATGGAAACTAATTTTTAATTAAAAGCTTGACATGTTTTATGGTATTGAACGTAGATGAGGTATAAAATGCTGAACACGATATGATTTTGGAAATTTTTGTTTTCAAGTCTCAAACTAGTAAAACCTAAAAGCAAAATAAACACATCTTATTTCTATGAGAAAAAAACAAGCGGCAATTATAGCCATTCTTTGTGGAATTGTTATATTTTTCCTAAAAATGGCTGCGTTTTTTGTCTCTAACTCTGTAGCTTTGTTATCTGATGCGCTTGAATCAATAATCAATATTATGGCGTCGGGATTGATGTTTTTTTCAATTTCCATTTCAGAGCGAGATCCTGATCAAAACCATGAATATGGTCATCAAAAAATTGAGGATATTTCCTGTCTTCTTGAAGGTGTGCTAGTGATTATGGCTGCTTTATTTATAATAAATACGGCGATTAGTCGAATATCTTCCCCAAATTACTTGTTGGAATTAAACTTGGGAATTGTTATTTCTATTTTTGCTACAGGTATCAATCTGAGTGTCTCATTTATTCTCCTTCGTACTGCAAAAAAGACTGGTTCAGCGGCCCTTGAGGGTGATTCTAAACACTTAATGTCTGATGTAATTTCGTCTATTGGGGTCTGGATCGGTTTAATTTTTAGTCAATTAACTAGCCTTACTTTTATTGATTCATTACTTGCATTTATGGTGGCAATCTTTGTTATGAAAATAGGATTTGACTTGATCTTCAAATCTTCACATAGTCTGATGGATTCATCATGTGTCAATGAAGAGAAAATGATAACTACCATTCTTAGACGGCATAAATATCGATTTATTGATTTTCATGACTTGAAAACTCGTCGAAGCGGAAATTGTGTTTTTGCCGAACTTCATCTTTCTGTAAACAGTTCTTTAACTATTAAAGAAGCACATGATTTAACTGATCATTTAGAAAATGAAGTGAAAAAGACCTGTTCAAAAATTAATTTGATAATTCATGTTGAACCAAGAGACCCCCCAACGTAATTTTCTTCTTGAAATAGATGCTTCAAAAAGTAGATTTTTTTTGAAACTTGGTTTTTGAATTAAGTTTGTAAAAGAAATCGCCCTTTTTTTAATTAACTTTTAGTAGTGTAACAATTTATTCTTCTAGAAACTTGCAACCCCTTTATGCTCTGAAGAATCATACCATTTGCAAAGTTCTTCAACCATCTTATTAGAATAACCTTGCTCTCTGAGCTCAACTGATATATTGTCAGGAATTGCCTTCTTATCCATAAATTCTCCTCGTAGAATGATAAAAATCTCGATCTACAATAACTTATTGTTTTGATTGTCCAACACATTTACACGTTGATCTAATCGACAAAATATCTGTTTGTCTAATATCTGAAAACAAAAACTATTAATGAATAAAAAACCTCCAAGGTGAAAATTGAGAAATTATTCTGTGTTCTTGATGAACCTATAATCTTTACTTTTTTGTTATTCCGATAGCTTTTATGTCAATTTTATGTCGATTTTTGGAATATTGATTTTTGTGGAATATACATTATTATATATTGAGATATAAGATAATATGGGTATGACTTATGTTCGATAAATTCAAGAGACATCCTCAACCTAAACAAACTAAACCGCTACAGGTAACAGAAGAATCTGAAAAAATGAAGCTCAAAACTGAGCCAAAAAAATCTCAAAATCCAAAAGAAGTTGAAAATACCCAAATTATAGATGAGTCACAAGAAACGATAAAAAAAGAATCTATATTGGAAGAAAAACCAGATATCAACTACTCTTCAACTTATCCAAACAAAGAGATTGAAAGTGAGTTTATGGCCATCAAAGAATACTCTTCTTTCTCAGAACTTTCAGAAAGGATAAACAAAGAAATCTCCCAGACTAAAAGCAAGTTGGGTGAATACCTGTTCCAAATTGATAAAAAGAAAGTTCTCGCAGAAAAATCTCAAAAGATCCTTAACTTGGTTTCAAAGATGACTGGAAAACAGCAATCCAAGGAAAATCAGGGTGAATTATTGATTAATGGTTTACAGGTCGTTTTGGATGCCACCCCAAGACATGAACTAGAAGTGCTAGAGAGTGTTGTAAAGAGCAAACAAGATCATCT
>JAENXI010000011.1 GCA_016649625.1 Candidatus Bathyarchaeota archaeon | reverse complement strand
GATAATATCGGATTTATTTTTCAACTATTCAATCTATTTCCCTTTTTATCAGCAGTTGAAAATGTTGAAACTCCTTTGCTTCTTAAAGGTGTGAACTCTGGTTTAGCTAGAGAACAGGCTAAAATGCTTCTTCGAGAACTAGGTATGGGTGATAGACTTTATCATCAACCAACTGAGCTCTCAGGTGGTCAACAACAAAGAGTAGCTGTTGGTCGGGCTTTAATCAATCAACCTGCAATTATTCTAGGCGATGAACCTACTGGAGATCTAGACTCAACAACAAGTTCAGATGTCATGATTCTTTTTAGACGAATAAACAGAACTAATAATCAAACTTTGGTATTAGTTACGCACAACCGTTGGATTGCGGAACAATGCGATTATATTATCCATATGCGCGATGGCAAAATCTCACATTTGGAATCCGGTCCCTTTAAAGGAAAGGAGAAAAAACAATGAAAAGCTATTTTTCTGCTTTTATTAACAAGAAGGTTCCATTTGAAAATGCTAAATTAGCAAAAAAACTTCAAAATGATCTAAAGAAATCCTTGCACATCCCTAGTTCAAGAATAACCTCTAAAGAACATAATACATTCCTTTTTCTAGGAACTGCTAAAACTCCCAAAAAACCTTTAACCCAACAAAAAATCAAAGAAACCGAAAATCGCCTTAGAATACACCTAAATAAATACTATCTCAACAACAATTCAAAACTTCAAAAAAATCTAAAAAACAACCAAGAATTAAAAGAAACCGCTCAAATAATAAAAGATTTCCTCAAAGAAATTGACTCAAATCTTCCTAAAGTTTTTGACTTTCGACTAAAAAAAGTTATATCCGCTTTACCGAATGAATATTTAGAACTTCAAAAGAAAAGTCTGATTTCCCTTTGGAGTCTAAAAACCGAAAAAAAAATACGACTTCTTTTATCCGGATGGGAATCTCAAGTTTTTACAATAACCAATGCAACATTGGAAACTTACCTAGAAGAAATGGTCGACAAATTAGCACTATTAAATTTCTTCCAAATTTTTATTGACCCAACACTGAATCACTTACGAGAAATGGATAGTGTATTAGAAAGACTAGATTTAGGTCTTCAAGGAACTCACTACAAAATTAAGACTCCGAAGATACAAAAGAAATTTGAAATGTTTCTTAGAATTTTATCTGCGAAACTAAGTGCTCTAGAAAACTTGGATAAAACCATCTCTAGTATTCTTAAACTATTTCGTGAACCTCAAAAATTCTGTAATAAACCTGAATTCACCTCATATTGTGGAGAACTTAAGATAGCAGTCAGGCAAATTTCATGGAAAATTAATCAAGGAAATAGTCTTCTTGATGATGTTCAAAAAAAACTTGAAAGATGCCAATTAAACCTAAAAAATTATCTTGACGAAACACAAAACGGAATCAAAACAATAGACTCAAACGATGAATTCAAACTTATACTTCTAAATATGGCAGAACTTAGTTCTGATTTATTCGTTGAAGCTGAGGTGTTAAAGACGTGGTTAGATCTTTTTGGTTCCGATCTCCCATATTTCACTTTTCAAAATAAATTATTTAGCTCTCAAATACCTAACATTAAAAATTTATCCTCCAAAAATATTCTCTCAGTTCGAAGTCTATCTAAGAACTATAGTCTTGGGAAAACAACCGTTTACGCCCTTAGAGGTGTAGATCTTGATGTACAAAAAGGAGAATTTGTAGCGATTGTAGGCAATTCTGGAGCTGGAAAGACCACTCTTCTAAACTGTATGGCCGGATTAGATACCCCCGATTACGGAATGGTTTTGTTTAAAGGAAAAGATCTTCATAGACTTGATGATTCTGAAAAATCAAAAACCAGATTATTGGATATGGGCTTTATTTTCCAAAGTTATGCATTACTTCCTCATTTTAATACTCGAGAAAACGTAACTCTGCCAGCAGAACTCGCTGGATTCAGTAAAAAACTAAAGAATAGAATTGAAGATCTCCTTACAGGTGTTGGAATAGATAAACAAGCTACACAATACCCTGCCCAACTTAGTGGTGGTCAAATGCAAAGAGTGGCAATTGCTAGAGCCTTAACTAACAAACCAATCATATTATTTGCCGATGAACCAACAGGGGATTTAGATTCAGAAACAGGAAAACAAGTCATGGAACTCATAAAGAGTTTTCATCAGGAAACAAAAACAACAATTATTATGATAACCCATGAAAAAGAAATTGCAAATTATGCTGATAGACAAATTGTGTTAGAAGATGGTTTAATACAATAGATTTTTCCTCTATTATCCCCCTTCATTTGGAATAAAAATATTATTTTTAATTTGTATATTATTATTGGAACATATTTTTGTTCAGAAAATGTCTTCAAGTCTTGCAATATCTTTTTTAGATTCAGCTTTGATTTTTATTGGCGGTGCATCAAAACGGAGTTATCTAATTGGATCCCCGCTGATGGCGATACATTTGTTACAAAAGATGGTTTTATTTTAAACACTTTTGGCTATGAGCATCCAAAGGATCGTGTTTTTGCTTTTCTAAAATATATTCCTGCTGAGTTCAAAGATTTTTTTAATGTGCAAATGCTTAAGAGAATTTGGAGTTACAAAACAAAGAAACTTTTTAGAGCTGAAAAACTTTATACAGCAAAGAATTATAAAACGTTTATAGATGTTTTTAGGAAAAATTTTCCAGATTATATTTATTATTGTCCTCTGAGAAAAAAAGAATTAATAACTGCTCCCTTAAACTTGATTGATGAATTATTTGTTCCTAAAGACTGTTTGAAACACTTGAGAAAAATTGATGAGCCTGATAGCCTTCAGAATAAGGCCTTAAATCTTCTTGATATGATTTCTGCAGCTTCAGATGTTGGATTAGACGATTTTGGAATGCATGGATCAATAGCTTTAAACATGCATTCTCCTGAATCGGACATTGATTTTGTAGTCTATGGCTCAGAGAACTTTAGAAGAGTAGAAACCACTATTGCTGAACTTGTCAATTCAGGAAAACTTGTTTACCTCTTTAGTAATCGTTTAGACAAAGCAAGAAAATTTCAAGGTCGATATATGAATAAAATTTTTATGTATAACGCTGCTCGAAAACCCCAAGAAATCGAAACAGAATATGGGACAACTAGATTTGCACCTATTGCTCCAGTCAAATTCCAATGCACAGTAAATGATGATACAGAAGCAATATTTCGTCCAGCTACCTATAAAATTAAAAACTATATATCTTTAGGACCAACCTCTGAACTTCAAATAGATAAAGTTCCTGATCGTGTAATTTCTAATATTGGATGTTATAGAAACATTGCTCGTAAAGATAGTGAAATTAAAGTAGCAGGAACCCTTGAACGCGTTGAAATAATTAACACAGGTGAAATTTATTATCAAGTTGTTGTTGGTACCGCTACTTCAGAGGAAGAATATATTTGGCCTATGTGAAACTTAGAGATCGTGATGCAATACTTACACAAGAAGGTTTAATCTTCCGCGTGTTTGGTAGCAATCATCCTGACACTTTTTTTATTTGTGATGCTGAATACGCCTCAGAAAAAATTTTTGATTCAAAAGATCCTCGAGCACCTCGAACTGGATTAGATAAGACTTTTTTCAAGTTTTATAATGATGAAGGATTAAACCTTGTTTCTAGAAATTTTCCTCATTATACTTTTTTTTATAAATTATTGAATAAAAAACTGCTAGGTGTAAATGTTTCTAACATATTTGAAATTAGAAAACCTGATGAACGATTAAAGGAAATAGCTAGAGTAGATCCAACTGACGAGTTAATGGACGCTACCTTAAGGGTTTTAAATAATATGATTACCCAGTCTGGCCTTTCTCTTAATGAATTTGGGGTTTTTGGTTCAATGCTTCATGGTTTTCATCATCCAAAATTTTCTGACATAGATCTAGTAGTTTATGGCAGAAAAGCAAACTTAAAAATGTGTGAAACATTGGAAGATTTATACTCATTTTCATCTTCAGATTATTCTAACGAGTTCGAAAACGAAGATGTTATGAAAGGGAAACTCTGGAGATTTACCAATTTTAACATACGAGAATATGTCTGGCATCAGAAAAGAAAACAGATTTACGGACTATTTAAAGACAATAAAAGTGGTAGGACAATAAAAGCTGAGTTTGAACCTGTAAAAAACTGGAATGAAATAAATCCATACTATGAACAAGAAGACAGAATCGCACCTATGGGCTGGACAAAAATTAAAGCCAGGGTAACTAGTGATGTAGATGCTCCATTTATTCCATCTATTTACTCAATTGAACCGATCTCAGTTTTAGAAGGCCCAAAATGTGCTTTTGAGGTCTCTAGAGTTTTTTCTTATATGGAAGAATTTAGGCAACAAGTGAAAAAAGATGAAGTAATCATTGTCGAAGGCAACTTAGAAAAAGTGATGTCTCCACAAAGAAGTTATTATCAAATAACTTTGACCTATTGTCCCCGATATTATGAGCAAGTTTTAAAAGTTGATGGATTAACCCTTTGACAAAACCATGTAGTCAGTTGGTTTACTTCCAAGAATAAGTCTATAATGAAGCGCATTAGTGTGTTTGTTTTTTACTTCTTCAATTTTCCCTTGTGCAATTATTTTTTCACCATTTAAGGCTTGTTGACAAAATCTACCTCGAAAAGAAACTATTTCTTTTATCGATTTGTTTTTATTTCCTTCAATAATTCTTAAATTTTTAACATCATAGGTACATGGAGTAAATAATGCTTCTGAATCATCGATTACTGTAGCTGATATTTTTGTTTCACCACAGTTTTTGTATTGAATATCTCCATATTGTTCATTTACTTGATTCCAATCTTTAACAAATCTAATGAAGAAGTCAGTTTTTAGGAAAGTTCCTTGAAAAGCTTTACGAGATTCTACTCCAAGAAAATCATTAAGATTCATCTGTGTATCTTTTGAGCGAAAACCGAATAAATTCTCGAGTCCTTTGCGAGTGTATGACTTTAGCTTTGTGTTATCTTCTTTCAATATTTTTTCTAATGCTCTGTAGGCTTTAACACCATTTTTGGTTCCATAAATCACTGGATCTATATCAGATTTTAAATTACTTAATCCCACTAAAATTGAGCCAGAAATTCCTATGGATTTCCAAGGTATGTCTGCTTTCTCTTGTAATATACACAGTAACTCTACTGCTTTCTTCTCTAAATCAGTTGTTTCTCTTAAGTTTCGTAGTTTTTCAAATTTTTCAATTGGATTATAATGCTTAATTATGTTTTTAGTTGGTACCTCACATAAGGTTTCATCAAAAATTGGGTCATAAGTTATTAGTTCTGGAGCTTTTTCCTTAAGAAATTTAAATCGTTCTTTAAGGTTGTAGATCTTTTCATATTTGAAGTTTCTTCGTGTACGATTTCCTTTAGTTGTTGGAATAAATCTGGGAAATGCGATTATCTTATTTGGAGGATGAATTAATCCTTTAACGTCAAAGATTATGTCATCTTTGTTTTCGATTAGTTCACCTTCTCGTGCGTGCATACTTCTTTCCCTATTTATTTTTATAATTTAATTCTAATGTTTGTAGATTTTTGCATAACGTTAATAAAGCTTCTTTTCGAATTTTTTAAAATAGGTTTGTTTCTTATATGCTTCCCCTTCAAAAAGCTAAACTTGTTTCTCAAGCTTTGCAGCTAGGTTTGCTATTAGAAGTTAGTTCCAAGAAACCAGGTAATGTAAATTTATCATCTGGGTTTAAAGGTACAAAATTTGAACATTTCTTAGCCTCAGCTGTCGCTTCGATTCCTTTTTTTGAGACTGCTGCGTTTCGAGGTATTTCTGTGTTGGAAGGGAATTTGGAGGTCAAAAACTTAGGTATAGGTAAAATAATTCAAAATTGTTTGGAAGAAATAAACGTGTGGCAAAAAGGTGGTAATACTTTACTTGGCGCTATAATTTTATTTGTCCCTATAGCCGCTGCAGCTGGTATGACTCAATTAGAAGATGTTTTTGACCTTTTGAAGCTTAGAGCGAATTTAAAGAAAGTACTTCAATCAACCTCACCTAAAGATGCAGTTCATCTCTACGAGGCTTTTGACGCTATAAAACCAAGTGGTCTTAATAACGCTCCAGATTTTGATTTAACATCACCAGAATCAAAAAATCGTATACTTAAAGAAAATATTCCACTTTACGATGTTTTTAAAATTGCTGCAGATTATGATAACGTTTGTTCAGAATGGATTAGCAACTATTCAATTTCTAGTGATTTGGCTTATCCATATCTACTTGAACAACTAAAAACTCGAGATCTAAACACTGCCATAATACATACCTACCTTAAAGTTTTGTCAAAACATCCAGACACGCTAATTACCCGAAAAGTGGGATTGAAACTTTCTCAAGAAATTTCTTCTGACGCAAATTATCTATTGCAATTAGGCGGTTTGGACACAAAAGAAGGTCAACAAGAACTAATTGTTTTTGATAACAAACTTAGAAAAAACGGAAACAATTTAAATCCAGGAACTACGGCCGATTTAATTGCAGCTACCTTAGGGTTTTACGTTCTAACTGGTTATCGTCCGTAATGTTTATTCGAAAGTTTTTTTGGCTTTATTCTTAAATATTAGCCAATTAACAATATTTGGTAAAGGGTTACAGCTATGGTACAGGAAAAATTGAATTTGACTTTACTTACCGGAAGAACAATTGAACAAGGCGTAGGAAAGGAATCTGGAAAAGGTACTCAAGAATATTTTCAAAGCACTACTATGGTTTACATGGATGAAACTGATATGAACAAACTTGAATTAAGAAACAATGACCATGTCCTTCTTTCTACTGAAGAAGGATCTGTGGTGCTAAGAGCTGTGAGACACCCTCGAGGTGCTATGCCTGGTTTGGTTTATATACCCTATGGGCCTTGGGCAAACGCAATTTGTAGCACAAAAACAACAAGCATAGGTATGCCCTCTTTTAAAGGAACACCTGTTGAAGTACAACCTGCTCTTAATCAACCCATATTAACCCTAAAAGAGCTTTTGAGAAAAGAATTTGGAAGGTAAAAATTATGTCGATAGTTAAATCTGTAACTTGTCCTGTTTGTGGCTGTTTGTGTGATGATATCGAATTAACCATTGCCGATGGTGCGGTGGCTCAGGTAAAAAATGGTTGTGCAATGTGTGAGGCAAAATTTTTCAGCCATAATAATAAACACAGAATTACCACTCCTCTTATGAGAAAAGATGGAGAACTTGTTCCAGTATCATATGACGAGGCTATTCAAAAATCAGCTGAAATTCTAGCTAATGCCACTTACCCCATACTTTATGGGTGGAGTTCAACTGATTGTGAAGCTCAACGTATAGGTGTAGCCTTGGCAGAAGAAGTTGGTGGTGTTCTTGATAATACAGCTGTAGTTTGTCATGGACCATCAATTCTAGGAGTTCAAGACGTAGGAATTCCAACTTGTACTCTAGGACAGGTTAGACATCGTGCTGATCTTATCATCTATTGGGGTTGTGATCCTTGGAGTGCTCATCCCAGACATCTTGAACGTTACACTTCTTTCACTGATGGAAGATTTGAAGGTAGTGAATGGAAAAGTTATATTAATAAAGTAAAAGCAGCAGCAGGAAAAAAGAAACTTAGAAGTCTTGAAAGAAAAGGCATTCTAAAGGAAAGACATCCACATATAGCTCCTTCGGTGAATGATAATAAACCTCCTGAAATTTTGAATAAAAAGGGTAGAAAATTAATTGTCGTAGATGTTCGAAAGTCTATGACTGCTGAGGTGGCAGACTATTTTCTTCAGGTTGAGTATGGAAAAGATTATGAGTTGATCCAAGCTGTTAGGGCCTTGGTTAAGGATCAAGAGTTAGATGTTGAAAAAGTTGCTGGTGTGCCTGTTGAGTATCTTCAACAATTAGTCGATGCTATGACAAGTTGTGAGTTTGGCGTAATATTTTTTGGAATGGGTTTAACTCAAAGTGCAGGTAAATTTAGAAATATTGATGTTGCCATTTCATTAGTCCGCGATTTGAATATGCGGACAAAATTTGCTATAATGCCTATGCGTGGACATTTTAATGTTACTGGTGCTAACACAGTTTTCACTTGGCAAAGTGGATATCCATATGGTATTGACTTCTCAATGGGGTATCCTAGGTATAATCCTGGAGAAACGACTGTAGTTGATATTTTGATGCGTGAGGAGTCCGATGCGGGACTAGTTATTGCTTCAGATCCTGTGAGTAATTTTCCTCGTAGAGCTGTTGAACATTTGGTAAAAAATCCTCTCATTGTTATAGATCCTCATATGAACGCTACATCTTTAGTTGGCGATATTGTTTTTCCAGCATCAATTGTTGGTATCGAAAAAGCAGGAACTGCATATCGAATGGATCATGTTCCGCTTCCATTAAAAAAAGTGGTTGATCCACCAGAAGGATTGCTTTCAGATGAAGAAATTCTTAGTAGAATTCTAAATGAAGTTCGAAATATAAAATTAAAAACCTTGGAGGTAGCCTAAAATGGATTTGTTAATTAAAAATGGTTTTGTTTTTGACCCTTTGAATGGTGTAAATGGGGACAAAATGGATATTGCTATTAGAAACGGAAAAATCGTTGAATCAGTAACTGAAAGAACTTCAAAAATAATTGATGCTACCGGCTTAACTGTTTTTCCTGGTGGTGTTGATATTCATACTCATATTGCTGGGGCTGAGGTTAATACTGGTAGACTGGTGCGTCCAGAAGATCATGAGAAAGATTTTGTAAGAAAGACAGCTAATACCCGTTCTGGTGTTGGATATTCTATTCCTTCCACATTTATAACAGGTTATAGATATTCGCGTATGGGTTACACAACTGTAATGAATCCTTCTATGGCGCCTTTAGAAGCTAAACATACTCATGAAGAATTAAATGATATTCCTATGTTGGATAAGGCTACTTATCCTCTTCTAGGTGATTGGTGGCTTGTTCTTGAAAATCTTTCGAAAGGTGATTTTGAAGAATGTGCAAGATATGTTGCTTGGATGTTAAGGATTACTAAAGGCTACGCAATCAAAATTGTAAATCCAGGTGGATTAGAATCCTGGGGGTTTGGTAGAAATGTTCATAGTATCGACGATGAGGTTCCTAATTTCTGTATAACTCCAAGAGAGATAATGTGTGGACTTGCGAAAGTTAATAAGATGCTAAATTTGCCTCATGCAATTCATCTTCATACTAATAATCTTGGAATTCCTGGCAATTATACTACAACTTTGGAGACAATGAAGTGTTTAGAAAGTATTCCTAATGATGGTAAACCAGTGGCTCATATAACTCATTTACAGTTTAGTAGTTTTGCTGGGGAAGATTGGGGAACATTGACTTCAGGTGCTGAAGAAATTACTAAATACATTAACAATCATGATCACATAACCTTTGATATGGGGCAAATAATTTTTACGGACACCACCACGATGACTGCAGATGGTCCTTTTGAATATACTCTATACCAGTTAAGTGGTCATAAGTGGGTAAATAGTGATGTTGAGACTGAAACTAGTGGAGGAATAATTCCGTTTCGTTATAAACGCAAAAATCCAGTTAACGCAATACAATGGTCTATTGGTTTGGAGCTAGCTCTTATGACTAAAAATCCGTGGAAAGTTTTTATGACAACGGATCATCCTAATGCTGGCCCATTTACTGCTTATCCCAAAATTCTAGCTTGGTTAGTTAGTAAAAAAGCCAGGGAGGCTACTTTTAAGAGATTGCATAGGAAAGGCCAAAGAAGAAGTCTTCTTCCATCAATAACTAGAGAGTTAAGTCTTTATGATCTTGCTATCGTTACCCGGGCAGGTCAAGCAAAATCTTTGGGTCTCAAGGAGAAAGGACATCTAGGTGTAGGAGCGGATGCAGATATTGCGATTTTTAATTTGAATCCTGAAAAAGTAGATATTGCGCAAAAATACAAAACTTTTCGTAGAGCCTTTAGCAATGTGGCCTATACAATTAAAGGCGGCAAGGTTTTAGTTAAGGATGGTGAAGTCCTTCAACAATCAGCTGGCAAAACTATGTGGGTTGACGTCCAGACTTCACAAGAAGTAGAAGTTGATGAAGAAATCAAAAGAAAATTCAGAGAATACTGGACTGTTGAGTTTGATAATTACCCAGTTTCTGATCATTATCTCAAAAACTCAAGTCCAATAACAATTAAGGCAGATGTCTAAAATGATAGTTTTAACTCCTCTAAAAAAATATCAATACCCAATAATCGCTGAGTGTATAACTCCAGACGTTTTTCAAGGGAAAACCAAAGAAGAACTCTCCAATTTACCTGTATGGGAAGGCAACAAAAAGAGAAAACTCGGTGAGCTTTTTAAAATAGATGTAACTTCTGTCAAATCTCCCGACATAACAATTATTGGTGACGTAATCAAAGTTAAAAGAATTGGTTGGGGTATGACTCAAGGGGAAATAGTAGTTAATGGCAATGTTGGAATGCATTTAGGTAAAAAAATGTCCGGCGGAAAAATAGTTGTTAATGGAAATACTGAAGGCTGGACAGGTTCACAAATGAAAGGTGGTTTGATAGAGATTAAAGGAAATGCGGGTGATTACTTGGGTTCACCCTATCGAGGAAGCACTGTTGGAATGAGGAATGGAAAGATTATTGTACATGGTAATGTTGGCAGTGACGCAGCCATTTACATGAAAAGTGGAGTAATTAAAATTCATGGCAATGCCGATTCTTTTATGGGCTTTCGTATGACGGGAGGAGTGATTCATATCGAGAAAAATGCTGGAACAAGACTAGGCGCTTGCATGACTGGAGGAAAAATCGTAGTATCCGGAATCTTGAAGAATATAATGCCTACTTTTGCTCTTGAACTTATTAAAGGAAAAGTTAAGATTGAGACTGGTGAAAAGGCTGTTGGGCCCTTTTACGTGTTTCTAGGCGATCTTGCAGAGACCGGAAAAGGTAAACTTTTCGTGTCAAAAGAAAAAAATCCACAAATGTCACAATATGAGCGTTTCCTATAAAATTTCTGATTTGTTCATGAGTTTTTACCTGCAGAGTGGACAAAACACCAAGTTTTCTTTTGTAAGTTCTTTTCCACTAGAACAATTTTTTATAGAACTACATTACATATTTATCGCTGAAGAGTAATTTAAATGAAATATGAAATAAAATATAGTCCATCTTATTCCTTGCTTGTAGTTAATTTAGATCAAGATGAATCGATAACTGCAGAGTCAGGCGCACTAACATATATGGATCCAAACATAGAAGCACTCACCAAAAAAAGAGAAAAAAGTCTCTTAGGCAGCATAGGATTAAAGCTGATTGGAGGACAATCTTTCTGGGTGAATCAATATACCGCCAAAAATGGTCCTGGAGAAATAGGGTTAGTGGCTGCGCCAGTTGGTGATATAGAAAAGCTGGATATTAAGCCTGGTCAGGGATTTGTTATTCAAAAATCTGCGTACATTGCTTCTTCACAAGATGTGGATTTAGATGTTAAATGGGAGGGCTTTACTAAAGGGTTGTTTGGTCAAGGATTGTTTATGCTCAAAGCAAAAGGTAATGGTTCATTGTTCATTAACACGTTTGGTGCTATTGATACGCATAATCTGGCTTCAGGTCAAAAATTGATAGTTGATAATTTTCATCTTGTTGGCTTTAGTGAGTCTTGTGAATACAAGGTTAAAAAGTTTGGAGGGTTAAAAGAGACTCTTTTGGGTGGTGAAGGTTTGGTGACTGAGATTTCAGGGCCTGGAGAGGTTCATATTCAAACTAAGAATTTGAGAGAATTTGCGGATTGGCTTTGGACTTTGTTAGGACCTAAAGTGCGCAGTAGATCGCGCTAATTCCTCTTCTCATTTCCATTTCTTTTTATTATTTATATTGTCCTGTAATCCACCTCTTTTTTCATAATCAAACCGTTGTACGCATAAGCACGTTGTTGTTGGATTAAAATTTAATCAAAAAAAATAACGCAAAACGAAAGGCATCTTCCATAGTGTGAAATAAGCACAAGGCAAGGATGACCCCCAGCCCCAGTGGAGACATCACTCGCAACCTCCCCATTTTTTTGGAACAAACCAAGGATTAATAACCGAAAAAATAAAAATGAGACTGCATTGGTATTTGTTGGGTCATGAAAATGAGTTTAGTTAAGGAATATGTGATTACTGAGATTAGCGCTGCTTCTGATGGGTCTCCTTTCATCTTGATTACTTTAAAGAATCCTTCCGATCTTAGAGGACCTCAAAGGAAGATGAACAATCCCTCCATGGTTGCTTTTACTTCAGCTAATGACATGATGAAGAATTTGGGGAATGTGATTTCCAAGCAGATGATGGGTAGTTCTGCTACAATAATTAAGATTACTTTGGATGAGTATGAGAAAAGTGGATTTAAAGTTGGAGATCGCATTTCAGTAAAGCTTGACAAAACAATTGGTCTACCA
>JAENXI010000119.1 GCA_016649625.1 Candidatus Bathyarchaeota archaeon | reverse complement strand
GTTTACCATCTACAAGGTACCTATCTTCGATGTACACGCCAACAATTTCACCTATAAAAAAATCAGCATGGTGCAGTTCGATAGTCTTAGTGAGTTTACATTCGACATTTATTGGCATTTTTTGAATCAGAGGTGCAGTTTGTAGTTCTCCATAGAAGACATCAAAAATCTTTGATTTGTCAACCTTTGAGCCTGAATATATGCCGCAAAAGTCCGTAACCGAAGCCATGGTTGAATCTGGTATGTTCACGCTAAATGTCTTGTTTTCTTTTATTCCTTTGTTGGTATAATGTGATCTCTCGGAAGATAAGCCAATGAGGTAGGGATCATAATCTACCATGTTAAACCATGCAATTGCTTGGAAGTTAGGTTTTCCTTCTACATTGGCTCCAACGAGACAGACAGGCAGAATCATCGGAGGACGTTTGAACTTTGTTTTGACTTTTCCCATGATGACACCTTTTGTGTCTAATTACAATCATTCATCTGTGGTTATTCAATAAAGATTTTTTCATGGTATGGCTCCCAGACTTCAAAAATTGAAAAGTCTAAATACCAATTCACTAATAACAGCTAACATAAGCAAATTGAGGCAGAGTGCCAGGAGATATTTTTTGGCTAAGAACATACATAAGAAAATTGGCGAAATTAATGTGAGTAAGTATCTTGTAAAGAAAGATAACAGCTTATTGAGATTGAATGAGGCTAAGATTATAATGTGCACCTTACCTGATGAGGAAGCCAAGAGTAGAGGGTGTATAGAACGTGGTGAATGCGAGGAATTGGTAGTGGTTTACAGGCCTTTCGGCTGCATTAAGGAAAAGGATGAAGTTAACCTGGATGAAATGACAGTAGTCAGTTCAAAAGCGAGTCCTTCTTGATTATAAAAAAACCTTAGTTATCGTCCTTTTTTTGAGTTAATGTGCTCTATTTCTGGCCAAACATCCCTTAGTTTCATATTGAGGATTTGTTCTTTACTATAGCCTTCTCTTAAGTACTTTTTTAGTAGGAACTCTTCAACATTTTCAGCATACAAAACCAGGTTAAGCCTTATTGATTTTTGGAGAAAAACTTTGATTGAATCATCAAAAGTAACAGACATACAAAACAGGATAGAGAAACTGATTCAAAAGAATATTTGACAACATTATGATTAAACGATTTTTTTAGAAAAACAAAATAGTTGAAAATCAGAGGAAGAAAAAGTTTTTGATTATTGACTTTATGATTCTGTTTTTAATCCTATTTTTTCGAGTTTGTCATTTCTTATCATATATGCTGCGATTTTTTCTTCAGTTAAAGAGAAAATAAGCCACGAAGTGTTTGGCCAAAGTTTCATGTTTTTCAAATCAACTATTGAAGGATAAGCTCTGGCTGAATGGGAATGAAAAAAACCAACAAGATCTAAACCTTCTGTTTCTGCTTTCTTCAATTCGACAACAACAAACTGGGGATTAATAGCAAATTCTACTATTGAGTTAAGAATGTTTGCAGCAACTACCACTTTTTTAACTGAATAAGCAGTTTTTATCGATTTACCGAAAAGTAGAGCGCAAGCCTCAATTGGATTGCTACAATAAGCCTCATCTTTTAACTGTCTTATTTGACTTTGTTTTATTCTTAGTAACAATCTTAAAGCCTCTTTTTGTCTTGATTATTTCTACAAATTCTTAATTATGTTTTTAATGATTATTTTCATGTTGAACTTTTTTGGCACTTTAATTGTTATGTCAGCATATTTTTTGTAGAGTTGAAGTCTTTCATTAAACAATTTTTCCAAACCATCTTCCAACCCTACAATTCCCCTTGTTGAAAAATCTGAAATACGACTCTTTATATCATTTAACGGAGCATCGAGAAAAACTATTTTAGAAATTGTCTTGAGAAAATTCATTGCTTTTTCTGAATAGACAACACTTCCTCCTGGTGATATTACTAAATTATCAGTTTTGCCTATTTCTAAAACAGCTCTTTCTTCAAGGTTCAAGAATTGTTTTTTTCCAATTTTTTCGATTAATTTTTGTAATTTTAAGTCATATTTTTTCTCTATTGTTTCATCAATATCTATGAACTTGTATTTCATGTTCTTGGATAATTCCTTTCCTACAAGGGTTTTCCCAGCGCCTGACATGCCGATTAATGTTATATTCATAAATAACACACGTTAGAAAATTGTTTAATCCTTTTCATACTTATTAAGTTCAAAGAAATAATTCTTAGCTTTCTAGGTTTTCATTGACGTTTTTCAGGGTAGGGCTCCAAGAAGTGTTTTAGCTAAGCATTATACTGGAAAGGGACTTGAAAGGTTGAAGAGGATTTATGATAAAGCAAATCTGAAAATATTAGAATAAATATAATAATACTCAAAATTAACTAAAATTTTTTTTGTTTAAATTTTATTCACAACTTTTATTTTCATTTCACCTCTCCATTAAAAAGTTTATTAATCCAAAATCATTGGCTTATAATTACACAATTAATGGAGAAAAAAAAGTGATAACTGAAGTCATTGTATGGTTTGGACTAATAATTGCATTATTTTTTGGTGCCTTGGTTTTGTTTGGACTATTTTTCACAGTGAAAGAATGGGAAAAAACGGCCATTTTGCGATTTGGTAGAATTACTAGAATAAGTGGACCTGGATTACATACAAAAGTCCCTCTAATTGAAAACACTATCCCTATAGATTTGAGAACTAGAACTGTAGATCTTCGCAGACAATCCGCAATCACAAAAGACAACATCTCAATCGTGATTGACGCAGTAGTATTTATGAAAATTGAGGATCCAAAAAAATTGATTCTACAAATCGGAGCAAATCAATTCCAAGAAGCTGTAGCCAAATATGCACAATCCTCAATTCGAGATATTGTAGGTAAATACACATTAGATGCATTATTAGAAAATCGCGAAGAAATCGCTTCTAAACTAAAAGTAAAAGTAGACAGCCTCACAAACAAATGGGGAATTGATGTTATTAACGCTGAAATTCAGGACATTAATTTACCCGCAGACATGCAACGAGCCTTTGCAGTCCAAGCAGAAGCTGAACGTGAAGCCAAAGCTGTAGTCATCACAGCAGAAGCAGAGAAGAAGGCAGCACACAACTATGCAGAAGCTTCTATAATACTTCAAAAAACTACGTTTGGGTTCCAGCTCAGAAGTTTGCAAACTTTAGCCGACGTAAGCAAAGACCAAAGCAACACCATTATATTCGCTTTGCCAACTGAAACTTTAGTCAAAATGGGCATTGAAGGAATAGCAGCAGCTTCATCGATAAACAGCAGTGCCGCAAGAAAAAGAACAGAAAAGCAACCAAAGTAACAGAGAAAAAAATTGGCTAGAACTGAAGTAAAAAATTTTTGTGAAAATGAAAATAATTTTAGTGATTGTCCTCGATATGAAGCGATTCGGGATTTTATTAAAATTAAACATTAATTTTTTTTATTTAGGAATTCATTTTGGGCTTTTTTTGTTTAAATTTTATTCACAACTTTTATTTTCATTTCACCTCTCCATTAAAAGGTTTATTAATCCAAAATCA
>JAENXI010000118.1 GCA_016649625.1 Candidatus Bathyarchaeota archaeon | reverse complement strand
TGATTACGAGCTGCGACGTTGTCTCCGAAAATCGCGACGTTGCTATACATGTCTGATACTGGAGTCATTCTTCTGCCTACTTCTGGTTTTACTCGGAAAAGATGAAAGTCAAAACCTTCAGCCTTCTTTGGCTCAAATACGTATGTGCCGAATTTCATTTGTTACACCTTTTTAGACATGGAAAACGTTAGGCGCGGTTATAAAGTTTTGCATAGCAACAGCAAATTCTTTGGATAAAACAAAAATTGCTGAATAATATTTGCATTAATGTATACGATAAATAATCCTACATATTTTTTCTGATTACTGATTTTGAACAGAAAAAAGATGTAGAATTTTCTTAAATCATTAAGCTTTTGATCTAATAACGAATATTCAGTTGATAGTAACTTAAAAAAAAGGCACAATTAAATAATTTTTTTGATTGTCCATTATTTGAGATGTTTATAATTGGAGAGATTGGTCTTAATGTCGTTAATTTGATTTAACCTTTTTAAAAGCGAAAATAAGAATAATAACTTGGAAATAAGAACATGGTCATAAAATATTTTGATGCCCCAGATATTAAAGAACAAGTAGATTCGATAATTTCTGATTTAGAATTATCACATATTCTACCTCAACTAGTTTATTGTGTTAGAAGCAAGGATTCGAAAGCTAAAAGGACAATTGCGCGTATCCATGGTTTAAGTAGAATTTGGCAAGGTGTACTAAATACTCACCCCACATACATTATTGAGGTTATAAATGAAACTTTTGGCAAAATGAAAGAAGAAGAAAAAGAAAAAACGTTGATTCATGAACTTTTGCATATACCAGGTGGATTTTCAGGAGGATTTAGACCTCATAAAGGATATGTTGAACGAAAAACTGTGGAGAAGTTGTATAAAAGAATTAAAAAGATAAGAGCTGAAAGAAAAAAATAGTTTCTTAATAAATTTTGATAATAAATTATAATGAAAGTTTTTAAGTTACCAGAATACTGAAAAATGAAGCTATCCATTATTAATAAAATAAAAGAGTTGACTACAGAGGTTTCGAAGTATGGGAAGTAAGATATCATTGACTAATTTTTCAGAGGTTGAATTGTCAGATGAAAGATGTTCTTAAAAATCTTAGACATAATGGGGTATATGTTCCTGTTTATGACTTCAAAGGCTTTAAGATTAAGATTTTAGGAAAAAAAATTAAACTCTCTCCAATAAGTGAACAGATGGCTATTGCTTGGATAAGAAAAAAACAGTCAATTTTGTCACCACCTGACAAGATTTATGAAAAAAACTTTAAACAAGAATTCTTGGAGAAGATAGAACAAGAGAATTCTGAATTGGAGTTCATAAATAATTTCTTTAAAAATCATTTAGAAAAAATAGCCGAAACAAGCTTCCAAGAGGATGAGATCGATTTTTCCGAGGTTTCAAATTATCTTGATACAATTAAGCAAAAAAAACAAAGTTTGAGTAAAATTGAAAAAAAGGCTCAGAGTGCAATCCGGAAAGCTTTAAAATTGGAGAAAAAAGAAAAATATGGTTATGCGATAGTTGACGGGAAAAAATTGGAAATAGCTAACTGGATAGCTGAACCATCTTGTCTTTTTGCTGGAAGGGGTGACCATCCTAGACGTGGAAAATGGAAAGAGGGCCCAAAACAAGAAGAAATAATCCTCAATCTTTCTCCTGAAAGTCCAACTCCTCTAGGGAAATGGAAAGAAATAATATGGGAACCTGAAAAAATGTATGTGGCCAAGTGGATGGATAAACTAACAGGCAAAATTAAGTATGTATGGTTTTCAGATTCAGCATTCATTAAACAAAATAAAGAGAAGGAAAAATTTGAAAAAGCTGCAAAACTAGGAAAACGGAGTCGGTCAATCGAAAAATATATCATTAAAAATCTCAAAGCAAAAGAGGATATAAAAAGAAAGATAGCTACAGTGTGCTGGCTTATTTTAAAACCTAACATGAGAGTAGGTGACGAAAAAGATCCCGAAGAGGCAGACACTGTGGGTGCAATAACATTGAGAAAAGAGCATATAAAAATTGAAGATGATGTGATATACTTCGATTTTTTGGGTAAAGACTCTGTTCGGTGGAAAAAAAGCATTAAAGCCCCAGATCCAGTTATTCAAAATATAAAAAATTACATGAAATCAAGCAAGGAATATTTATTTGAGGGAGTTGATTCAAAGAAGGTTTCCAGGTTTCTTTCTCAAAAAATGCCTGGATTAACTGCAAAAGTATTTCGCACCTGGAGATGTACAAAGACTTTAGAGGATGCTTTGAAAAAAAGCAGGGTAAAAAAAGAAGATAAGATTTATGTAAAAAAATTTTATGCCAAGATGGCTAACCTGAAAGTAGCAGTGGTAGCGAATCATAAACGTAAAATCTCTCCAAAGTTTGGTGAGAGGTTATTAAAAAAAGAAGAGAAAATAAAGGAGTTAAGGATCAAACTTAAAAATCTTAAGGCGGCTGGAAAAAAAACCAAGTCTACAGAAACAAGAATTGAAAAAATTAGTCTTGATATAGAGTTAACGAAGCAAACAAAAGAGTATAATTTAGGTACTTCACTCAAATCATATATAGACCCTCGTGCGTACACAAAATGGGCTCGTTCTGCAGATTTTGATTTAACCAAGTTTTATCCTAAAACATTACAAACAAAATTCAGTTGGGCTTTGGAAAGAAAGAAACCTGTTTCCGATATTGAGTGCAAAAATACATGAAAATAAAAGAGACAAGTGATGGCATAATTCTTGAAGTTTTTGTAAAAACTGAAGCTAAAAACTGTAAAATTGAGATTACTGATGAAGAAGTGATATTTCTTAGCAAAAAAAGGCCTCATAAAGGGATTGTAAACAAAGAGCTGATAAAGATGTTTTCAAGTTTTTTTGGATCTAAAGTAAAAATTGTTTCGGGTTTAACTTCGAATCAAAAAATTCTATTAATTGAAGGCTTAAGTAAGTTGGATTTTGAGCAAAAAATTAATGATAACCAATAGTCTAAAACCCATCTATTTTGAACCTTAACATAGCTGCAATACCCCCAAACGCTTTTTTGAGCATTTGACCTTCCTCGGTCTCACTGGAAATTACTTCAACATCAGTACTTGATAACTCTGCTAATTCAGCAAGATTATCAATTAAATCTTGAGTGTTGGTAACAGTCAAGGATTGAGCACTACATTGTGCACATTTTTTTCCATTTAAACTTTCTTCCAACTCGATTAGTTTTTGTTTTTCAATTGTGGTATTTTCTTTGAAGGCACATGAACCACAAGTTGTGGTAACACGCAAAGTAACAAGAGCTTCTGATAATAAGAGTATTCTAACCGCATTTGCTTCAAGAGCTTTTCTTACTTCTGTTTCACCGTATGTAATTAGACCGGTATCATGTCCAACTTCGTAAAGAAATTTTTGCATTATTTCCTTTTCTTCTATGTATCTTACTTTTCGCATTATTTCTGGTGCTTTTTCAACAACTTCTTTCACACCTTGTTCTTCGACGTATGCAGTATCAATTGTATCAATAATCTTTTTTTTCAGCATATAATTAAGATAATTTCCTTTGTCAAAATCGAATTTTGTTGGTCCAGGT
>JAENXI010000117.1 GCA_016649625.1 Candidatus Bathyarchaeota archaeon | reverse complement strand
GACAAATTAGGTAAAAAAGGAACATCTACTGACATAACATTGTATAATCTGAAAAAGGGTGAAGATACTGTGACTTTCTTGGAACCAAGTCGATATCCTGAAAGATTGGCACCTCTTTTCTATTCTACAACTCTAGCTAAAAAAGCAATAGTAGTTGTAGATGAACTTGATTCATTTTTTGGAGAAACTCTTGTAATGCTGCAATGTTGCGGAATAGAAAAAGGATCATTTATTCTTAGAAAATACATTAAACCTGAGAAAATCATGCCACTAATTAAAGAAACCATTCTAGAGAACTATGATTTCATCGATGATGAACCCTCAAAAATAAGAGAACAGATGCTAAAAGAGGCTACTCAAGAAGATAACAACGAGATCTCAAATGAAAAAGAAACAACAGGAAGCGTTCCAATTGATCATGCCTTCAAAGTCAAAGGGGTAGGGTCAGTCGCATTAGGAATTGTTGCAGATGGTAACATAAAAAAACATGATACATTAAGAGCGCTTCCAAATACCAACTCCACTCAAATTAGATCAATACAAAAACATGACGATGAATACAATATGGCACAAAAAGGTGACAGAGTTGGACTTGCACTAAAAAATATTGAAACAAAAAATCTGGACAGAGGAACGGTCTTAACAAATGATCCTATGATAAAACTTTCAAAATCATTAAAAACTCAAGCAGAAATAATCAGATATTGGCAAGCACCGTTAAAGAGTGAAATGATAGTTCATGTTGGTCATTGGATGCAATTTTTGCCCGCGAGAATAGAGAGCATAGTCGATAACGAAAATTGGAGAACACCAATTCTTAACTTAAAACTAGAAAAAGAACTTGTTCACCATTCAGGAGATAAGGCGGTTTTAACACATCTTGAAGGGGGAAAACTCAGAGTAGTTGGTACAATAAACTTACCTTAAAACCAATTATAAATCTTCTAATTTCAATAATTGTCTTAAAATAAGTCAGAATGAAAGATTCCGCCAATCTTTAGATTTATTTATATGTCTTCTTCACATCTACAAAACCCTAATACTTACAAACATAATGAGAGGTTTAAAAATAAAGTTGAAGCTGAAATCGTTTTCAGCGTGGCTTGAAAACAAAATTACTAAATGGCATATAGCTTTTTTGATTTTCATTTTAGTCTTTACTGTACTGGTAATGATAGAGTTAGCCTATATGGGCATTCAATGGGATGAAATCACCCACCTAAACGGTGGCTCTCTTCTGTTAAGAGGAGAATATCAAGAGTATTTCGCTTCGTATGCTTTTTATCCGCCAATATTTGATCTAACAACAGCATCTTTATTCGGAATTATCGGCATAAGTGTATTTACTGCAAGACTTGTATCAGTAATCTTCGCAATTCTATCACTAATTATTGTGTTCGAAATATCAAATAAAATGTACGGACAAAAAACTGCACTAATTTCAGCCATACTATTTGGTGTTATGCCGGGATTTGTTTGGTTGTCTAGAGTAGCAATGATCGAAACAATGTTGGTCTTCTTCTTCACAACTTCAATGTATTTCTTCTTTAATTGGATGAGTTTTCATAAAAATAATGATTTAATTTTGAGTGGACTAATGCTTGGTGTCGGATTTTTAGTTAAATACCAAATGATAATTGCAGGGTTGATAATGTTAACAAGCATCTTCATTTTAAGTCGTGATTACCTAAAAACAAAACTTTCCAGAATACCTCTTTTATTATTAGCTGTAGCATTGGTAGTTATCCCTTGGATTTTTGTTTCTTACCAGATTTATGCTTCAGGAATGTTAGATCAGTGGATATACGCTATAGGGATAGGCAATCCTGAGAAATCTCTCTATAGCGTACGTTTTCCAATGCCAATATTCTATTTTATAGAAATGACATGGCCCTATGAGAACGTTCATCCAATTTCTTTATTCCTCTATCTGATTGGTCTTGGAGGTCTGGGTTTATTTTCCTTAAGAAGAAAATTTGAAGATAAATTTTTGCTAATATGGTTTGGAGTGGTTTTTACTTTCTTTACAATAATTGCAAACAAACATTGGCGATATGTAATTCCTCTCTTTCCAGTCCTTGCAATATCAGCATCGAATCTAATTATCTCCATTTACTCTAGAATTCAAAAAAGTCTAAAAGCAAGTCAAATAAATCGGAGGAATAAACAAGGAATAAAAATTGTAGCAATTATTTTTGCTTTGCTTATGGCAGTTTCAGTCTTCCTAAGTTGTTTAGATGCATATTCATGGGTTGAAAAAGACCAAATTCAAGTTCAAGTTGGGGAAGCTACAAATTATGTTGCAAATCGTTTAGGTTATGATGAATCGATAGTGGTTCTGGTCCCATTTAATCTTTTCAGCCAAGATATGGTAAAATTCTTCTTGGAAGCTAAAGAAACAAAAAACAATACAGTATGGCAATATCCAGAATTGCCAGTTGACACATATACCCTTGATTTTAACATAACTAAATTTATTGATTTGTGTGAAGATCGGAAAACTAAATTTGTGTTTTTATATGAACATGCTGAAGCAATACCTTTTTTTAACTCAACTTTAAAGTGGTCTGAAATACAAGCGCAACTTTTTGAGTCTGGAAGATTTAGTACAGCATTAGATGACATTACTAATAAAACAGTTTATTTTGGAGTAAAGACACCCAGAATTTTCGTCTCTTTGTTCAGTTAATGAACAAAATAAAAAGACGAGGTCTCAACAAACAATTTTAGGTCCCAACTTCTAGAAGTTCAAACCCAGTTTCTTTATCTTTGATTCTAGTAGCTATAATGTCATTTAATTCCAACATTACAACCTCACCTATCCGCCAAACATCCACGCCCATGCGTACACATCCAGTAATGGTCTTCTTTTTTCTCCCAAAACTTGTGTGCATATGAAGTTTAGGTGTTCCGTGTTCGTCTTTAACAATAGTACCTATTCCTTGTGCTTCATGAACACCATCAAGCAGAGTTACCATAGGTATTGGAGGAATAGCGTCACCTTTTTTAGGTCCAACAACAATTTTGCTTTCTTCTTTTACACCTCCTAAAAAGAAGCACAAAGCAGTAGAGATTTTTTTCTCGTAAGCAAAAGATTCCAAGACTTGATGAACGCGATCACCATCATGTAATCTTAGAATAAAAATTCTCCCAATTTTTCCTTCACTATAACTATAATTAACCAAGTATATCATTAACTCCTAACATTTTTAATATGGGTCAAGCAAACAAGTCATGTTTCCAAGGGATTTAGTAGGGGTATTTGGTTTAAAAAGCATAAGGGTTATTCAGCCTCTTTTTTTTGTAGTTTATATAAATCACTAATTAATGTCATAATGATGAAGTAGATTTCTTTAGTTATAAATTACTTTGCAGACCAAGGGAATTAATATTTTCTTCATAAGAAAGCTAAGTAATTACTTAACTAACCTGAGCTGGAGGTGGGATTTGAACCCCAGCCACAGAGGAGATATCACCCTCGTAACTTCCTTTTTTTTATTTTTTAATAATAATATCGCAGTTTCTTAATTTGATTACACATCCCGGTATTAATCCAACTGTGGATGCCCTCGAACCCCGCCCCAAGTGGAGAT
>JAENXI010000116.1 GCA_016649625.1 Candidatus Bathyarchaeota archaeon | reverse complement strand
TTTTGTTATCGGAGATGTTATTCCAACTATATCTGCTTCTTGAAAAGAATCCCTTCCTATCATATAGGTTGTGTTTGTGCTTGTTGTTGGAACTTGACCTGTTAATGCAATTAGAGGAGCCGAATCCATATACGCATTTGCAATCCCTGTTACCAAGTTTGTAGCTCCTGGTCCTGAAGTGGCTAAACATACACCAGGTTTTCCACTGGCTCTAGCATATCCTTCAGCCGCGTGAGCTGCACCTTGTTCGTGTCGGCAAAGGATATGTCTTATTTCTGAATTGGGAAAATAATCATATATTGAAAGTACAGCTCCTCCGAGTATACCAAAGATTACATTTACTTTTTGTTTTTCAAGGGCTTTTATTAGTGCTTTAGCACCAGACATTTCAGTCATTTTTATTTCCTCGTGTTCTCCCAAATATTATTGTGAAAAGTTTTTCTGGACATAGTAGTGAATTCTATTAGTGAAATAAACCTGTGGGTTTGATAATTCAAAGAAAACGTACATGGTTGAGAATATGATCCCTCACAATAATATCTCCTTAAAATCTCACATTTCGTATTCATCTAACCTCGTCACTTTAAAAAGTTTGTGGTTTACGACTTTTTTATTCTGAATTGTAAAAAGTTGTTAGTACATTAATTCCACTAATTACTGCTTCAATGCTTGCCATTACAATATCTCCACGAACACCCATAGCAGTTACTTTTCGATTGCCTTTGCGCATGGTAACTACTACTTCTACCATCGCATCAGTTCCACCAGTAATTGCTTTTACATGGTATTTTTCTAGATGGATATGTTCCGTTTCAATTATTGCTGCTTTTACAGCATTTATTGCAGCATCAACTGGGCCCACTCCAAAAGCTGCTCCACAGACCTCTTTTTTATTGAGCCTTAATCGTACAGAAGCAGTAGGTGTTACTTTATCTCCACTAACAACCGTAATTTCTTTAAGTTGTATTGGTTTTATTTTGTTTAAACCCATGACAGTTTCTGTAATGGCTAATAGATCTGCATCCATTACTATTTTGCCTTTGTCCCCTACATTCTTTATTCGAAGTGCGATTTCTTTTAATTGTTCGTTTGTGGGTTCTAAACCCATTTTGTCTAAGGTGTCTTTTATTCCATGAATTCCTGAATGTTTTCCAGACGATATGCGTCTAGTTCCTCCAACAAGTTCTGGTGATATAGGTTCATAAGTTAATGGATTTGCTAACAAACCTTGAGTGTGGATACCCGATTCGTGTGTAAACGCGTTTTCGCCAACGACGGCTTTGTTTGGTTGAACATATATTCCTGTTAATCTGGAAACCAATTGTGAGATGCTATATAACAGTCCAGTTTTTATTTCGACATCTTTTTTATATAATGATTTTAGGGCGATAACGATCTCTTCCAATGAAGCATTTCCCGCTCTTTCTCCTAGACCATTTATTGTTGCATGAAATTGATTTGCTCCAGCCCTTAAAGCAGAGATTGAATTGGCTACTGCCATGCCAAAATCATTATGACAATGAACACTCACGATAGGAACCTGTAGTGAATCTCTCAAGTCAGAAAACAAGTCATATGCTTTTTCAGGAGTTAATACGCCAACAGTGTCACAAGCTACTACCCTATCAGCTCCTGCAGCAATACCTTTAGAAAAAAACTCCTTTAGAAAATTGACATCTGTTCTGGTGGCGTCTTCTGCTGATAATTCTACAATCAGTCCCTGTTTCTTAGCCTGCTCTACCCTTTCTTCAGTAATTTTAAGAATTTCTTCTCGTGTTTTTCTAATCTTAAATTTTAAATGTAAGTCCGAAGTAGGGATGATAAGATGAATGCTGTCTGCATCACTTTTTGTAACTGCATTAATATCTCCTTTAGTTCCTCTTGCTGCACTGCAGATTTCAGCTTTTAGGTTTTGTTTAGCAATAAGTTTAATCGCATCCATTTCACCTTGCGAAACAGCAGCAAAACCAGCTTCAATTACGTCAACTCCAAGCTCGTCAAGTTTTTGCGCAATTCTTAGTTTGTTTTCTGGTGTTAAGGACACGCCTGGGGTTTGTTCGCCATCCCTAAGCGTAGTATCAAAAACTCTTATTTTATCAGAAAAGCGATTAAATAAAGTGATTCCCCATTTTACTTCACTCACAGAGATTTCTTTCAGAGCGGCATGCTTAAATATAAAATTTTTGGTTTCATACAGTATTGGAGCTTTAAACGATGAGAAGTGACGAAATAAAAACAGGAGTAGAAAGAGCGCCTCATAGAGCTCTATTAAAAGCCTTAGGTTTAAATGATGAAGATATAGCTAAACCTTTCATTGGTATAGCTAATAGCTATAATTCTATCGTTCCTGGTCATTTACATTTGAAAGATATCGCTGAATCAGTAAAAGCAGGTATTCTAACTGCTGGAGCTACTCCTTTTGAGTTTAGTACAATTGGTGTTTGTGATGGGATAGCTATGGGCCACGAAGGAATGCGTTATTCACTGCCATCTCGTGAGTTAATAGCTGATTCCGTAGAAGTTATGGTACAAGCCCATCGATTGGATGGTTTAGTTATGATATCTAACTGCGATAAAATTACTCCTGGAATGTTGATGGCTGCTGCAAGGTTAGATATACCTGCAATTATGGTTACTGGTGGCGCGATGAAATCTGGGGTGTTTAAAGGTAAGAAAGTTGGAGTATCAAATGTTTTTGAGGGTATGGGAAAAGTTTTTGCTGAAAAGATGACTCCTCAGGAATTACATGATCTAGAAGATGTAGCTTGTCCAGGTTGTGGATCTTGTAACGGTATGTTTACTGCTAACACGATGGCTTGCTTAACTGAAGCAGTTGGAATGTCATTGCCTTATTGCGCTACAACTCTAGCTCAAAGTGCAACAAAATTGAGAATTGCGAAGAACACTGGGGCCAAAATTGTGGACCTTGTGCAAAAAAATCTTAGACCATCCCAAATATTAACCGCCAAAAGTTTTGAGAACGCTATTGCTGTAGACATGGCTTTAGGCGGATCAACAAATTCAGTCTTACATCTTTCCTCAATAGCCAACGAAGCAGGAATATCTTTGCCATTGAGTCTTTTTGATAAAATCAGCAGGCGAGTTCCTCATCTGTGTAGTATGGTTCCTAGCGGACCTTATGACATTGAAGATTTAGACAATGCTGGAGGTTTACCTGCATTAATGAGTGAAATGTCTCCTCTTTTGTCTTTAGATATAGTTACAGTTTCGGGTCTTTCAATTCGCGAAAACTTGAAAACAGCAAAAATCTTTGACCCTAAGGTCATTCGGTCATTAGATAACCCTGTCCACAAAGTTGGTGGACTTGCCATATTGACTGGGAACATAGCCCCCAGAGGAGCTGTCGTGAAAACCGTTGCAGTGTCAGAAAATATGCTGAAACATACCGGTCCAGCAAGAGTCTTTGATTCAGAACAAGATTCTGTTTTGGCCATGAAAAATCTAGAGATTCAACCTGGAGATATTATCATAATTCGATACGAAGGTCCAAAAGGAGGTCCTGGCATGCCAGAAATGCTTGTTCCTACTGCAACTATTAGCGGTATGGGATTAAGTGAAAGTGTAGCTTTGATTACCGATGGTCGTTTTTCTGGTGCTACAAGGGGCCCTTGCATTGGGCATGTT
>JAENXI010000115.1 GCA_016649625.1 Candidatus Bathyarchaeota archaeon | reverse complement strand
CCGAATCTACTTATAGAAAAATATACATGGTTGCTGGCAGTGGAAAATTTGAATCAATGGCTGATCTACAACGTTACCTAAAAACTAATGATTTATGGAGGAATCGTTAATGGCTCGTAAATCTACGTATCGTGTTAAACTAAGAAGAAGAAGAGAAGGAAAAACGGATTATCATGCTCGTAAAGCTATGGTAGTTTCAGAAAGACCAAGACTTGTTCCACGTTTTTCAGCAAAAAATGTTTCAGTACAAATTATTATTTCTAAACTGAGTGGTGATATTGTCCTTGCATCAGCTCATAGTCGAGAATTAAAGAAAAAATACGGGTGGAAAGCTCCAACTGGAAATATTCCAGCAGCATACCTAACTGGTTTAATTTGTGGATTCAAAGCGAGAAACAATGCAGTGGATAACGCAATATTAGATATCGGTCTAATTAATCCCACGAAAGGATCTAAAATATTCGCAGCGTTGAGTGGGGTAGTGGATGCAGGAGTCATTGTGCCACACGATGAGAATAAAATAATTAAAGAAAGAATAGAAGGGAAACATATAGTAAAATATGGGCATGTTTTAGAAGCTGATTCTGAGGGCTATTCTGCTAAATTCTCAAAATATTTAGAACAAAAAATTTCTCCAAAAGATCTTTCTGAACATTTCGCGAAAGTAAAATCTACTATTATTACTTCATATACGAAAGGTGACAAACAGACATGAGTTATAAAAAAAGAGGACGGGACACTGTAGAAGAATGGGTCCCTAAAACTAGATTAGGAAAGCTAGTACACGATGGTACGCTCACATCAATTGACGAGGTTTTTCTAAGTGGTTTGAAGATTTCTGAACCAGAACTTGTTAACACATTACTTCCAGATCTTCAAGAAGAAGTAATCGATGTAAACTTGGTTCAAAAACAAACAGACGCAGGTGAAAAATCTAGATTCAGAGCTATTGTTGCTGTCGGAAACCGAGATGGTTATATAGGATTAGGATCTGGAAAAGCAAGTCAGGTGCGCACTGCAATAGAGAAGGGTGCTGCTTCCGCAAGGCTTCACATACTTCCTGTTAAACGTGGATGTGGAAGTTGGGAATGTGGATGTGGAAAACCTCACTCGATCCCATTTCAGATTGAAGGAAAATGTGGAGGTGTTAGAATAGTTTTTATTCCCGGACCGAGAGGTTTAGGTCTAGCTGCAAGTAAAGTGGCAAAAACTATTCTGGGCCTAGCTGGTGTTAAAGATATTTGGATACAAAGTTATGGTTCAACTAGAACAGTTCCCTCTTACGCTGGTGCAGTTTACGATGCTCTAAGAAAAACTTATAGTTTAATTACTCAAGCAGACTGGGTGAAATAATTGACGGAAAAAGTTGAGAAGTCTAAGTGTTTAGTAGTTGTAAAAATAAGGGGAACAATAAGAGCCAAAAGGGAAGCAAGAGAAACTCTTGATCTGCTAAATATGAAAAAGACTCACAATGCTGTTGTTATTGATAATCGTCCCTCATTTATTGGAATGTTATATCGAGTCCAGAATTATGTCACTTGGGGTGAAATTACAGAAGAAACAATGGCAAAGATGATAAAGAAACGCGGAAGACTTGCCGGTAACAAACGCTTTACAGATGTATATGCTAAAGAACTTGGCTACGAATCGATCACTGGTTTGGCAAACGTTATTTTTAACTGCAAAGTCGAATACAGGAAAATACCGAATATCCAAACAAACTTTAGACTTCATCCTCCAAAAAAAGGTTTTAAAGGCAAAACTAAAAAAAGTTTTGCTGCTGGCGGAGAATCTGGAAATCGTAGAGAAAAAATTAATGATCTTATCCTAAGAATGATCTAAAAAGATCTCTTTTTTTCCTAAATCCATTTGCGATACCTTTTAAAGTTACTATGGAACTTGCCATTGTATTCAGGGGGAAAAAAAGTGAGCACTAAATGGCGAAGAAGCAAAAAACATCTGAAATGGCTATCAGTAAAAAATTCGGATGAAAATAGCGAAAGAAATCATTCAAGAATTACTCATTTTGAACCTCTACGTGCTACAAGAACAGGGTATCCTCCAAACCTTAGGTCATCACACTACTATACTAAACGAAAATGGAAATCTCCTACACCTCTTATTGACGTTTTTCAAGAAGAGAATTGGATAACAATAATAGTTGAAATCACAGGCTTTAATAGGGAAACTTTAAAAATAGATGTGAAAGACCAGAAATTAACGTTGTCTGCAAAGGGAAATGATCGGAGATACTACAAAAGTTTAAATCTACCGAAAGTAGTGATTCCCAACGTTATATCAACAAAGTACAATAATGGTGTACTTCAAATCAAACTTAGGAAAGCAAAAAAAGTTAAATCTTGATAACTGAGCGGATAAAATATGCCTCATAAACTAAGAAAAATGAGAAAACAGCGAGGTTCTAGAACTTGCGGCTGGGGTAAGATAGGCCAACACAGAGGTGCTGGTTGCAGAGGACATAGAAAAGTTGGACGCCATAAACACTTGTGGAGCTATGTTACTGCAAAAGAACCAGACTATTTTGGTAAACATGGATTCACTTCACCCCAAAGTCTAAATTCGAAAGAAAATGTAATCAACATTTCGGCACTTGACGAAATTTCTGAAAAGATTTCAGTTGAAAAAGAAAAAGGCAAAGTTTATGTGGACCTGTCAAATCTAGGTTTCACAAAATTGTTAGGCTCTGGGAAACTAACTAAAAAATTAACCGTTAATGTTCCTTCTTGTTCAAGAACTGCTGCTGAAAAGATTAAGAAAGCTGGCGGGCAAGTATTAATTAAATCTCAGGTACAGGGAGAGTAAACTTTAGGCAATGGCTGGACGATTTCTAAATCTTTTCAAGCCTCTTGCAAGAATACTACCTGAAATTAAAGTTCCTGAACGTAAAGTTGGGTTTAACGAAAAACTTTTTTGGACAGCTATAGTCCTAATAATTTATTTAGTAATGACTGAGGTTTCTCTTTATGGAATTCCTCAAGACCAAACAGATAATTTTGGAGCTTTGAGAGTAATTTTTGCTTCAAACCGTGGTACTTTAATGGAATTAGGGATCGGTCCAATTGTAACCTCAGGATTAATACTCCAGTTGCTAGTGGGGTCTTCCATTATTCAAGCTAATATGTCTGATCATGAAGATAGAGGTTTGTTTACTGTTGCTAGTAAATTCTTCTCTATTCTTCTTACGGGAGTTCAAGCTGCAGCTTACATAATAAGTGGTATGTATGGTACCATTCCAACATCTACCACTATAATTATATTTACACAACTTTTGGGCGCTGGAATAATTGTAATGTTGATGGATGAATTAGTCCAAAAAGGATGGGGCCTAGGTAGTGGAATTAGTTTATTTATTATGGCAGGAGTTGCACAAAATATTCTTTGGCAAACTCTCAATCCTGGCACCGGGTTGTTTGTTGGATCTCTCTCATTATTCTTCAATGGCCAGCAAACTATAGTCGATTGGGTTCTTGGTGCTGGTGCTTATCCCTCACTAATTGGATTCATAGCGACTATCGGTGCTTTTATATTGATAATTTATTTAGAGGGTGTTAGAGTTGAGTTACCTATGACCTATGCTGGATACAAAGGTTTTCGTAGCAGATATCCAATCAAACTCTTATATGTCTCTAACCTTCCTGTAATCTTTGCAT
>JAENXI010000114.1 GCA_016649625.1 Candidatus Bathyarchaeota archaeon | reverse complement strand
AGCAAGACAACTTTTTGTAGGATTCCCATCGATGATGACAATAATATTTATAGTTCCCAGTATCTCACGAGTTTCTATTTCTTCACCTGATGATTCAGCATGAGTGCAACCTGCTGTGGCAATAACACTCACAGCAAGATCACCATCTATTTTGGAGACCAAAGAGAAATCTTTAACTGAAGCATAAGTAACCATCCCAACAAAATCATCAAAACTGCCTAATTTCTTAGAAGATTCAATAATAAAAAGTTCAGGATCATCGTGAAGACGTTGATCACCATAATCGTCAGTGACTTGAGTGTTGATTATTGTATTTGTTTTTTTGCAGCCTCCGTTATGTATGGCTGAACTCATTATACTAAGAGTTTTTGAGGAAAGGACAGCCAACACATTTTCTTTAAGAACAAGTTCTACATCTTCCCCTACTAGCTTATGACGTTTCATGAATGGTCACCTTTACTTGTTTTTTGATTGAGGTAGAGTAATTGCTTTTGCTGGACATAGATTTATACAGACCCCGCATTTAGTGCAAGATGAAAAATTTATTATTGTTGGTTTTTGGTTTTCATCTTGTTCAATTATTCCTACAGGACAAACACCTATACAAATCAATTCTGAACAGGGAGGGCACTTAGCGTAATCGATAATAATTAATGAAGAATGAGTGTCCATAGCAAGTCAACAGGTTAATAAGATCCAGAAATATATTTGTTGCGCGAAAGATGAGATAACATGGAAATTGGTTTAGTTACTTATACTCCAGAAAAAGTAAAAGGATACGATTATCATGTTTATTATTCTAAATGGGTAAATGGTTCTGTTTTCCCAGCTGCAAAAGGCATGCAAAACGATGTGTCCTGTTTTTGTGATGCTAAAGCCATTAGAGAAAAACCAAGTATCGCTGCAATCTCAAAAAATGGGCCGGCATTAAGAAAAAATAGAAAAGCAAATTTGGCTTTTGATTATGTTTGTCCAACTAATCCAGAATATCGAATGAAAGTTCTGGAGTATATAAAGGAATTAAATGATCAGAATATTTTAGGGGTAACATTGAATCTTTACCATTTTCCAGAAGAAGGTTTTTGTGTTTGTCCACGTTGTGTTGAATTGTGGCGAACAAGTGGTTTAAATTGGATCAAATGGCGAGCTGAAACTATAACACAGTTTATTTCAGATGCAAAAAATGTCGTTAAGGGAACATTTGCAGTTGAGATGTTTCCGGATCCAGTCTTAGCTAAGGAAAGGTTTGGGATAGATTTTGATAAAATAGCGGAATATGTTGATTATTTTCATGTTCCACTTTCAGCAAGGGATTATACAACTAATTATTGGGTTGATTTGTTAGCTAGAGATTTTTTAAAGACTTTGAAAAAACCAGTTGTTTTAGAATTGAGCGCTGAAATGCCTAATTTTGAAAAAATGGATGCACTGTTAAAAACTATGGCTTATCTTTCAAGATTTAACTTTAAAGCAATATTATTATTGGTTCATAATTCAAAAAATGCCGAAGAAATTTGTGAATTCGCTGTAAAAAACAAAGAATATCGAGATTGGTTGGATAGATTTGAATTTTCAAATATGATAAAAATAGTTGAGAAGTGGGCTACTGTTTATTGAGAGTTTTTCTATATTCAAATAATCTGTTCATATCTAAATCTGCTGTAATTATTTTATCTGTTATGGTGTCAGTAACTTCAGCTATTATTCCCCAGGGTGCGATTATAGCACTCCTTCCACCGATTGTACTTGAACAAACATTTCCGACTTTGAGCACAAATACTCCATTTTCTGAAGCTACTTTCTCAGTTAGAGGATGCCCTTTTACAGCGGGGTGAGATCCCATAGCAGCAACAGGTAAGGATAGGATTTGTGCACCTAAAGATGTGATTTGCTTTACAAGAACGGGATCAAACATATCAGCACAAACAAGCAAACCAATTTTGGCGATTTGGGTTTCTATTACCACTGGTCGATTTCCTTTAGCCACTCCAGCTTGAAGTTCACCAGCTATAGGATTTTTCTTCTTATATTTTCCCAGAAGAGCACCATTTTTCCACAGAGTACTGGTGTTATAATATTTTTCACCTTCTTCTTCAAGAAGTGTTCCGCCTAAAAGATAGATATCAGGAATTTCTTGGGATATTTCAGATAAAAATTTGAAAGTAGGTTTAGAAGTTGATTTGGAGATTCTTTCTGCTGAATCGAAATTTGTTAAGCATCCCGGAACAGAAAAATATTCAGGAAGTGCAATAAGGTAAGGCGAGTTTTCGGCAGCTTTTAGTATACAAATTGAAGCTGCTTTAAGATTTTCTGATACGGAATTGCGGACTTCCATATGGATTAAACATATATTCAATTAATTCACCTATTGCATAAATTTTATTGAACCTATCAAATTTCTGAATAGTGAATAAACTACGAACTCTAAAAACTTTTAAAGGTAACTGTAGATTGCATAAAAAAGCAAACAGCATTACAAAAGCCTAAATGTTCACCAGAGCAAAGATTTTTCCAACATGTGTCTACATTTTCCCATTTTTTATACTCATACTGATATATTTAAATACTTCAAATAGAACAAATCTTTTAATGCGAGGAAGTTCAATTGACCTTAAATCCAAAAGATTATGAATCCCTTTTACCAGAAATCAGAACTTTAGTTAACAAAAGTGTACAAAAAAACATGACAGACGCCATGTTATTTTCTGCAGGCACAGATACACAAATTTTAGCCTATGAAGCTGTCAAATATGACCCAAAAATAAAAGCCTTAACCATGGCCTTTAAACATGGAAAACCAAAAGACGCAGAGTACGTAAAAAAAATGGTTGCTTTCCTCAACCTAAACCAAGAAACACACACTTTTGGGCGTGAAGAAGTCATCAATAACGCCCCCAAAATAATAAAAGCACTAAAAAAATTTGATCCAATGGAAATAAGAAACAGCATACCAGTTTACATTGGATTAACAATCCTAAAGAAAAAAGGAGTAAAAACAGTTTCAACAGGCGATGCTTTAGACGAACTTTTTGGTTACCCCTGGCAATTCCATTTATCAGAAGAAGAATTCAAACAAAAACAAATAGAAATGTGGGCAGAGATGGGCTTCTCATCAAAACCCATGGCCGAGTCTCTTGGAATGACCATCAAAGCTCCTTTCTTAGATCCAGAATTCATGGAATACGCAAAAAAACTTCCAATTAAACTAAAAATTAACATGCACAATGGCATAAAATATGGAAAATGGATAATGAGAAAGGCCTATGAAGATTTAATTCCAACAGATGTCATTTGGAGACCAAAAGCCCCGCTTGAAGCAGGAACTGGCACAGAAGTTCTTCGCACATTTTTTAATGAAGAAATCACAGACGCAGAATTTGAAAAGACAAAGGAGCAAATTCTTCAAGAAGATGATGTAAGAATTCAAGACAAAGAACAATTGCTATATTACAAGTCTTTTAAACAAACTTTTGGAAAACCCTCAGAAGTATACCCGGATAATGGTGGAATAGAATGTCCATTTTGCAAAAGTCATTTGAAGACCAAAATTAAGTTCTGCAAAATATGTGGAGCTTACCCAATCTAACCCTCTTTTTCATTATTTTAATTAGATAAAATCTAATATTATTTACAATATAAAAAAAGATAATCTAGATTATCTTTTAACACTAAAAGGAGATGTTTCAAAATTGGCTAGGTTATATCAACTAAAGGTAGCAATGGGTACATCTAT
>JAENXI010000113.1 GCA_016649625.1 Candidatus Bathyarchaeota archaeon | reverse complement strand
AATACTGCAGTTAATTGAGTTGGATCCAATAAATGTGAATAAGCAATATTATTATGATTATCATAAATTTTTGGATGAACAAGAAGAATTTTTGGAAAAAAAGGCTTTTAAAATTGAAACTAGACGTTTTATGCATAATCGGAAAATTTATCGACTTCAAGGTGTTACTGTTGAAGTTGTTCATCCAATTGAAAATAGTGATTTTTGTATGCATTGTACTAGATTGCGTGTTACTAGTGATGGAAAGCTTAAACCCTGTTTAATGAAAAATGATAATACTGTAAATATTCTTGGCCCTCTTAGAAATGGAGCTTCTGATCAAGAATTAAAAGAATTATTTTTGGAAGCTAATCAAATGCGATTTCCTTATAATAAAGAAAATAAACTATAGTCAGTCCAATTTTTATAAAATAAATAATTCTATTTTGAATTTATAGAAGTTTTTTCTAGAATAGTACCTATTGAGAATATGTATAGTTTTGAAACAGGCTTTAAAATACTTACCGCTAAATTTAGTTATAGAAAAAAGTTCTACAAGAAGGTTATAGAATTGACTTTATGGTTAAATCAAACAGTATCAAAAAGAAGAGATAAACTAGCCATAATGGCTGAAATTTTGGAAATTTCAAGAAATGGGACTTTAAAGACACAAATTATGTATAAAGCTAATTTAAGTTTTGCCCAGCTTAATGAGTATCTTAGATTTATGCTTAAAACTCAGTTATTAAACAAATTCAACGCAAACGGAAAAGATGTTTATGGTGTGACAAAAAAAGGTGAAGATTTTTTGCATCGTCATAGTGAATTAACTGAATTAATTCAAAGCGCAGAAATCTCTAAAAATCAAGTGAAAGTGCCTCCGGCTAATCTTTTAAGGTAATTTTATTTACAGTATGTTGTTCTGAATTTTATTTGTCCTTTCTTTTTAAAGAAAGTTATTCGAAAATAAGTTTTGTAATATTATCTATATCGGAATACCATTTTATTACCAAATTATCTCTCATTTTAGTGAAAGGAGAAGGATCTAGAGGAGATTGTGTTTCTTATTGGAAAAAGATAGCCATTTCAAAATTATTTATTTCTTGTTTCTCCTTCCTTTTGTTCTTTGTTTCTTGTCTTGGTTATATTTTCCAGTTTTTGCTGAATGGATAATAAAAAATATTTTTAACTATGAGAGCAGCTCAATTATAGAAAATTATCTCTGGATTGGAATTGTTAGATTTTTTTACAGTTGGTATACTCTTATTGCTATAGGTTTGGCTGGTATGTGGATAGTAGCAGCTTTTATTTCAAGAAAAAGAGAATTAAAAAATAGTCAATCATTCTACCCGATGGTTTCTTTTGTAATACCTGCATTTAATCAGGAAAAAAATGTTGCAACTTGTATTAATAGTCTGTTTAGATCTGCAAATAATTATGAGGGATTATGTGAGATTTTGGTTGTCGATGATGGAAGTAATGATTGCACTTATGAAATAGCCTGGTCAACTATTATCAATAATCGTAAAAAGTACCCCAGAATATGTGGAAAAGTAATTAGGCATTCTACAAATTTGGGGAAAATTGATTCTCTTAAAACAGGAATTAACAGAGCATTAGGTGGTTTAGTTGCCATTGTTGATTCAGATTCTGAATGGGGTGAGGATACACTTTCTGGATTGGTAGATTACAAATTATCCAATAATAAACGTGCTGTAACAGGTTATACCCATCCCAATGGGCATGGTTCTGAAGGAAACTTGATTGTAACCATGCAAAGGTTGGAGTATAGTCAGGGTCTAGGAGTTGGACGCTGTGCTCAAGGATTGGGAGATAATGTAATAGTAGTTTCTGGAGCAATTGGTGTTTATGACGCTGATTTACTTCGTGAAGTAATTGACGAGCGCGATATTAGAAGTGTAACTGAAGATTTAGAAATAACATTGGAAATGCATAAAAAAGGTGCCAAAATTGGATATTTTAGTTTTGTAAATAGTACGACGGTTGCACCGACAAACATATCTACTTTATGGCATCAACGTTTGCGTTGGTTTACTGGTTGGTTACACAATACACTCTCCATTCATCGAGATTTGATGACTAAACTTTCCTGGGTGAGTTCTCTTCTATGGTATTGCTATATTTTTGAGTTTGCTGGAGCAATAATGGATCTAGTATCCGTTTCGGTTTTCCCATTTTTGCTATGGTTCTCTCCTGATCCAACACTGTTTATTTATAATCTTTTTGTGTTTGTTCCATATGGATTATGTATTGGATTAATTAGTCAAGCAATAGCTCTACAATTTGCATATGGTAAATCTAAACCTAAATTATTACTTGTTTATACCCCACTATACCCTTTATTACGAATAATCAATGTTTTAGCACGTTCAAAGAGTATGATTAATTACTTAACAGGAAATAATGGAAAATGGTATAATGATTAGGCACAATCCATTTAAAGTGTTTCAATCGTCTCTTTGTGGTTACTGAATTGAAAATTAAAGCTGTATTATTTGATATGTTTGATACATTAATGATGATTGAGCATAATCACGAGTTTTATATTCCTTCAGTAAAAATGATGTATAATACTTTGAAAAATAGAGGAATAAATGAATCTTTTAATGATTTTAAAAATGCTTACACCAAAGCGCGAAATGAATTATATAAAAAAGCAGATTTAAATGATGAAGAACCCCATTTTAATGAACGCATAGCAAAAACTCTTCATTTTTTAGGTTATAAATATTCTAGGAATAGTTCTATTGTAATGGAGTGTACACTTGCCTTTTGTAAAGAGTTCATGAAATATGTTCGAATAGATCAGGATACAATGAAAGTGTTAACTGAATTGAACAAAAAATATAAACTTGGAATTGTTTCAAATTTTGCAATCCCTGAATGTGTTATCAACCTCTTAAAAAGGGAAGATATTGAGAGATTTTTTAGTGTCATAATTGTTTCAGGAGCTGTTAATAAACGAAAACCCAATAAAGAAATTTTTAAAACCGCTTTAGACTCCTTAAAAGTCGCTAGTTCTGAAACAGTTTTTGTTGGTGATACATTAGATGCTGATATTAGAGGTGCTAATAATTTAGGTATGACAACCATATTTATTGAAAGACGTATTCAAAAAGAGAAAGATTTAATCATTCCGGATATAAACATAAAAACTTTAAAAGAACTGCTTTTTTGGATTAAATAGAAAAACAAGTAACCTAAAAAATTTATTAAATCGGTTTTTTTCTCTCAATTAACTCAATTAATATACCATTTGGATCTTCAATAAATGCTATTAATGTACCTTTAGGGCCTAATCTAAATGGTTCATCTGTAATAGTTACTTTTGCATTTCTTAGTTTATTAATAATTTTATCCATATCAGTTACTTCAAAAGCTAAATGGTCAAATAGACGTTGTTCATAATCTGCTTGACTAAAAATTTTTTGATTACGATAAAAAGTAAGTTCTAGTATAGCCCCTTTTCCAGTTGGATCTTTTAGGAAAGCTATTTCAGCATTATTGCTTGAAATCTGTTTGCGGTCTATAACCTCTAAACCTAAAAAGTCAGAATAAAATCTAATAGATTGATCCATATTGCGTGCTCGAATACTAGTGTGTATAAACATAAAGTTATCACAGTTTACTATATTTTTTTCATGAAACAAGTAGCGTTTCTACACTAAAAAGGCAGATATTTAGCTTAAAAACATAAGGGTTATTTCGAGACATTATATTATTAAAAATAGAGTTGTAAACAAAGTAT
>JAENXI010000112.1 GCA_016649625.1 Candidatus Bathyarchaeota archaeon | reverse complement strand
AGATGTGTATAAGAGACAGTATTCATACTTTTTCAATATTTGATAGGCCCATTCATAATCGGCGCTGGCGTACACTTACACTACTTAAAACCAGGTGAAAATCAGTGGTTAGAATCAACAGTAAAAAATTTAGCGATAAAAGATGGAATAACAATTGCCAAAATAGCCACAGTACCAAATAAAACACCTAACGCTTTCGTTTTTGGGAGAACATCAAAAAGTGCCACATTAGCAGTTCATGAAGGACTATTAACTAATCTTAACAAAGAAAAAGTCGAAGGAGTAATAGCACACGAGTTAGGACATATAAAACACAATGACTACATCGTGATGACTGTGTTGTCAGCACTTCCTTTAATTGCATACATTGCTGCTCAGACATTATTTAGAGCGGGGATGTTTAGTTCTTATTCTAGAGGAAAAAATAAAGAAGGAAACGCAGGTTTAGCCTTAGTTGTTTTAGGAGTAATTTCATTTTTAGTTTACATTATCACTTTCCTATCAGTTATGAGACTTAGTCGGTTACGAGAACACTATGCAGACGCCTATTCAGCATATTTAACTGGTAAACCTAGAAGTCTACAGAGTGGATTAGCAAAAATCACTTACGGATTATCAATCATACCTCAAAAATCAACGCAGGTAAGGGCTTTTTATATTGGAGATCCGACGATGGCAAAGTAAGAAATTAAAACGTTGATGAAAAGCAAACAAGAATACGATTTAGATAAAGATGGAGTCTTGGATGAGGTTGAACTTCAAAGAGCTATGGAAAAAGAGGCAAAATCTACTTGGAATAGCTTGAACAACTGGTTTTTGACCCATCCACCTACATTCAAAAGAATAATGTTATTGCGCAAAATAGAAAAAGAGATGGATACTGGAAGATATTCGAGTAAAAATGTTTATTCTAAAATTTAATAATTCTGATTCGATTTTTTGTAGTAAATTCAATTTTTATGCCAAAACTTCATAGAAATCAAGAGAAGACTAATATCTTTCCAATTAAGAAGTAATTTATAGAGAACTTAAGAGTGAATGATTAATGCGTTATTGTCCTGAATGTGGAGGAGATATGAGCTACGCAATAGCCACCAAACACCATATATGCAAAAGTTGTGGATTGTCATTAACTCAACAAGAGCTATATGAGCTAAGAGAAAAACTTAGACCAAATCTAGAAACTGCCGAAGAGAAAAAGCAGAAACAAAGAAGCGATTATTTGAAGTGGTGGCTTAGCAAAAAAAAGTAATAATTTAGCCTTAAAGGTTAAGTTGATTAATAATCTAAAAGTATTAAGAGATTAACGAATAGTTTTTACATATTCTAATTTAACAAAAGTAGTATTTGCTAAAAAGAATACATATTTTTACTCATTATTGGGTGTGCATAAAGACAATAAACCACTCAGAACTCAGATTTAATGAGAAAGAATGAAAAAACCAAGAATATTATTTGCAATTGTGTTAACCTTTGTGGTTTTTTCTTCGATAAATGTTGCTAATGCAGAGGATTATCAAGTTGAATTTTTACTTCGTGGAACAGATCAGGATGTTACCTACGATTTTGAGATCGTTTTTCCTGAAAATCTTTACGAATACTATACTGATAAAAGTCACATGGTAACTGCAGTAAATGAATTTTCAGGTTTTGTTACACCACATGTATTTGAGCCTGTTGCCAATAGGATTTGGGAAATTAACAATAATGATGAGGATTTCGCTAATAGTGTATTAATGATAGTTCACCAAATGGACTATGAAGAAACAACTCCAATAAAATATCCAGTTGAAACAATGATTGATGGCAAAGGTGACTGTGATCTTTTTTCGATTATTGCAGCATCCATTATGAAAGCTGGAGGTTTAGATGTTGTCTTGCTATATTACGAGGAACAAACACACATGAATATTGGAATAGCACTCTCTTCACCTCCGCAAGATGCAAGAGATTCAGCTTATCATCTGAGTTATGATAAAAGCCAGTATTATATAGCTGAATGTACCGGTGAGAACTGGATAGATGGATGGAGAGTTGGAGAATGTCCACCGGAATTGAAAGATGTTAGTACTGAAGTTATTTCTTTAGAAGGGATTGAACAATTAGCACCCGGACAAACTTCAGCAAGTTTCACTTCATTAGAGTCGAGCATTTTATCGTTGGATATAACACCCGTAGTTTCTTTTCAAAACACGGATCTAAACTTGAGAGGACAACTATATCCCACAATTGAAAACCAGAATATTACATTTTATGCAAGTGTTAACAGTTCTCCTTGGACAGTAATAGGTTTAGTCAGTACAAAACCAAATGGATACTTTCATTATTTATTGAAAAATGAATTTAGCGGAATAATATCTATTCGGGCAAGTTGGTCTGGAGATAACCAATATGCAGGTTCAGTGAGCGCAACTAAAAATGTAACCACTATTCCTTTAATTGTAGTTGAATTAGCTATTTTTGTTATTTTACTAGGAGTTGCAGGGGTCATCTTAATTGTTATAACTAAAAGATCACGAAATGAAGAAATTCAAATAGAATATTGGTAAATCTAGTAAACAAAACGAAATTAAATATAAAGTCATTTTTGAGCTTTGCGTAATCTTCTAATTATTTCAACAGTTTTTCCGCCTCTTGCTATTGCTGCTGGAATTGTTTCGGGTTTTGCAGGTGGGGTTTCAATACTATCTCTTAAAGATCTGATAGAAAAAAGAGAGACAATTGAAGAACTTCAAAGAAAACCAGTTGCAATGTTATTTGATGCAAAACAAAAAGCTTCTAATTCTTAAAAATCTGGTCTTTATCTGAATAAAAAATCTCATAAGACACAATAAAAGGCTTTTTAAGCCCAAATTACTATCCTATTAACCAACGGAGACTAAATTAAAGATGCTTAGTCGAAAAGAGAGTGAATATTTACGCTCTCCAGAAAGCTTCAACACTAACTACAAGTATTTCTTGAAACATCAAATAAGAAAAAAAGTTCAAATTCTATCTGATGAACTCGTGCTTCTTAGTGATGCAGGTTTCTTGAAGACTCTTAGTGAAAAGTCTAAGATTCTTAGGGATTTCAATAAGACTCGAAAAAATGAAATAAGCTTAAATCAAACTTCTTTTGAGAATCCTTGGTGCGGTTGCCGGGATTTGAACCCGGGTTATCAGCTTGGGAAGCTGAAGTCCTAACCAAACTAGACTACAACCGCTTGAAACAGACCTCAAATCACTAAGATCAGAGTGTTCAACATTGTTCAATTGTTCAAAAGGTTATTCTTTAAGATTTCCTTGCCTTTTTATCATGTCTATTCGAGTTTCAGCATATTCCTTAGTTTGCTGATAATAATAAAATTTAGCTCTGTCAGTAGAATCTTTACTCTTATAGTGCCAGCATCTGAATTGATGAAGCTTGAAGGTGTCGTAGAATCTTTCCTAACTTATGGGGAATACGAGATTCATTGTAAGCTTATTGTTGAGAGTATGGAGAAGCTTGGAGGTATTCGTAAAAAAGTTAGAAAATTTAGGATTTTGACTAGTCAAACTCTTATTGCTCATGAAAGAACTCCTAGAAAAGAAAGAAGAGTGAGAAATCATAAAGTCAGAATATTGGTATACTAGGTCTAGACATTGAAGTGATCAGGTGATCGTTCTAAATAATTAGATGATTGATTTTAGTTAAATGATTTAACTTTAGAGGTTCTACTTAG
>JAENXI010000111.1 GCA_016649625.1 Candidatus Bathyarchaeota archaeon | reverse complement strand
GTGGCAAAATATTCAAAAAACGCAAGTAGTAGAATTTGTACATGTTCACTATAATCCATGGAAAGTTTAAACATGTTTAAACAATTCATAGAAAAGTTTTATTTATGAAAAATATATTGATTTAATTCAATATTTCCAATAGTTGATTAAAATGAAAATGAGAGCATTTGATGTAGCAATTATAGGTATTTGTGCAGCTTTGTACGCAGTAATTGGTCGATTAACAGATTTAGGATTAACAGTAGGAGGCGTATCTTTTCTCCCAGCTGTTGTAATACCAGCAGTATTCGCTGTACTTTTTGGACCTTGGACAGGAGGAGTTGGAGCAGCAATAGGTATTTTTATAAAAGATATGATAACTCACGGTGATCCTCTATTAAGTCTTACTGCAGGCGTCACAAGCAATTTTGCAGCATTTTTCTTAATTGGATACATTTCTCGTACTGAACTTGATAGTAAAAAAATTATTACTAGCCTAATTATCGCTAGCGCCACAATATTAGCAGCGTTTCTGTTGCCAGATCTTTCAGTGTTTCAAATTATTGTTTTGTTTGTCGGCACAGTTATTTCTACTTTAATTATAATTGCAGTTGTTTACAAATTTGCACATGAGTGGAAAAGTTATACGGTTGGATCTGTTATCGGGATTGGTGTAGGTAGCGTCATAATTCCAATTGTACTTTGGGCATATAGTCAGATTTTGGTTTCACCAAATGTCTACAATGCACCATTGCAACTGTCAATTATGCCTATAATATTTGTTTGGACCTTTGCGACTGAAATACCTTTTATTCTTTTTCTAGGACCACCCATAATAAAAGCTTGTTACAAAGCATTTCCATCCCTCAAAAAAGAAAAAGGGAAGAAAGAAGAGAAAAACAATTGACAAACAGAATCTCAAAAGCGTTTTCTCCAGCAGGAATCTCTAGCTTTTTTGAAGTTTGTGACAAAACATCTGAAGGAAAAACAATCAAGGATTTAGAAAAAATAGGAGCAAGAGGTGGAGGTTTTGGTATTCAAAAAGGAATACTAACTGAAGTTTCAGCCATAGAATCAGAAAAAAATAATATAACAATTGTAATAAATGGAAAAATAACAATTGATGCAAACACAACAAAAACTGTTGCAAAAATCCTTTTAGATAAAGTCGATAAAAACTACCAAATAACTATCAAACATAAAGTCGAAATTCCAATGGGAACAGGTTTTGGCACCAGTGCCGGTGGAGCATTAACCACAAGTTTGGCTCTTTCAAAAATCCTGCAACTAAACCTTACATATAATCAAATTGGCAAAATTGCCCATATAGCTGAAGTTAAATGCAAAACTGGATTAGGCACCGTTGGACCTCTCATGATCGGAGGTTGTGTTCTAACTATTGAACCAGGGGCACCAGGAATAAGCATAATCGATCGAATTCCATTAACCGACGAATACGTAATAGTATCAGGGGTTGTTAACCCAATTCCAACAAAACAAATATTAAATTCCCAAAAAAGAAGACAAGAAATAAATTGTTGGGGAAAAAAAACCCTTGAACAAATCCTTAATGAACCAACAATAGAAAACTTTCTTAATTGTTCATTGAAATTTGCTAAAAAAACAGGTTTTATTACTTCACAAACTATAAAATTGGCAAAAATAGCAAAAAAATTAGGGGCAATAGGGTCAGCTCAAAATATGGTTGGAGAAGCTGTCCATACTCTAACACTACAAAAAAACGCAAAAAGTATTGCAGAAGCTTTTAACAAGATACTACCAAAAGAAAAAGTTTTTACATCAAAAATTGATTTTCAAGGAGCCAGGCTACTAAAAAATTGAAAAAATATAAAAAAGTAGCAGTTGGTGGAACTTTCGATAAACTCCACAAAGGACATAAAATCTTACTTTTAAAAGCGTTTGAGATAGGTGAGCATATCTTAATTGGATTATGTTCTGATGAATTTGCAGAGAGAATTAGAAAACCCCACCCCACAGCTCGATTTGAGGAAAGATTAGAAGAGCTTGAGTTTTTTTTAAAAAAACATAATTTGTATGAGAGATCTGAGATTATTCCAATAAATGACCCTTTTGGAAACACAATAAGCAACAAATGTATAGAAGCATTGGTTGTAAGCCACGAAACAAAAGAAATGGCTATTAAAATTAATGAAGAACGTATCAAAGCAGGATCTCATCCACTTGAAATTATTATCATAAACATGGTTCCAGCTGAAAACTATAAACCTATTTCAACAACAAAAATTCGAGAAGGAGAAATAGATCGAGAAGGACACATACTAAGAAAGCTTTAGGAATTTTCCATTAGTGTTAAAGAATTTCACCGATTATAGACATTGGTTTAGCAAAGAGAGAAAAGATGTCATCAATTTTTTCAGGAGGAACAGTAAAAAGAACAACTGTTGCAGGCCCCGCTGACTTGTACAAATCCACTTTTTTGACATTTTTTAATTTTAATTGCCTTCCAACACCATTAGCTAACATTCTAGCCTCATTAGCAATTCCATTGGAACCAACAGTAACAATATCATGAACAAATCTCTTTTGAGAGAGCAAAGTAACATCTCTCAAATTAGCAATCTCACCTCTGGATTCAGAAGGAACAACTTCGTCACCTATTCTGGGTTTTCCAAGAGCCAAAAGTAAATCACCCGGATGAGTTTTTCCAACTCTTAGCTGATCATCATTAGCTAAACCAATAACTGTTAATCCAACTCCTGTCTGAACAGTTTTAAAGTTGTCCTCTGTATTTTCCATTAATATCTGATTAGGTTCAAGACCCAATACTTGAGATTCATTCCTTATTCCTATTAATATTTCATGACCCGTTGGTTCTTTCTCAACACCCAAAGTGGCAGATATTAACAACGGAAAAGCACCTGTAGCCGCTACATCCATAAGTGCAACTCTTGCAAGAAATTTTCCCAGAACTTTGCCTTCAACTTTTATTTGATCCATGACTTTTGGACCAACCCCACCAGAAGATGTTGAACCTATAACCATAGAATGACCTGTAGGCATTTTGAGAATAGAAACGTCTCCTCGTCGAGAATAAACAATTTGGGAAGGTTTAACTTTAAAAGTTATAGGTCTTAACAAAGTTCCAACATTTTCAATAATATGTAGATAAACTACTAGCGATTGTCTAATAATTTCAGAGCGAGTAATACCATGTTTGTTTGAGAGATGATCCAATTTGGATGTTATTTCATCAGAAATGCGTACGTTTACAACCTTCACAATTAATACACACTACGGATGTAATACATATCGCAATTCTTTTATTATTTTCCATTACATCTTAAGTAAAAGGTGAAAAAAAACATGGCAAATAAAACAACTAGCATAATGAATATATTGAAAATTTCTTCGCCCTGGTTTTTTGCACGATTAGCAATTTTTTCTGCACTAACAGTTATAGGCTCCACTATAAAGACACCAAGTCCTATCCCATCAGTAGCTTTCGACTCAACTCCAGGATTCTTTGCAGCTTTATATTTTGGAGTTCTTGATGGAGCATTAATTTCAGGAATAGGACATTTGGTCACCTCTACCTTAAGTGGATTTCCACTAGGCATATATCACATTCCAATCGCTATAGGTATGGCAGTATCTGGAGCATCTATAGCTTTAATAAATAAAATGAATAAAAAATGGGGATTTATTCCAGGTCTAATAATGGGAGTAATAATTAATACTGCATCAGTAGTATTTGCCGTTCCTGTGATTACATGGGCTGGCGCAATTGCATTTGCCCCAGTTTTATTGTTCGGCGCAAGTTTAAATGCTATTGTTTCAGCAATAATTTATAT
>JAENXI010000110.1 GCA_016649625.1 Candidatus Bathyarchaeota archaeon | reverse complement strand
TATTTCACCTAACCTAAATTCCACGTTTTTGTAGCCTCTCTCTTTAGCTAAAGTGGTAGCTCTTTTTATCATGTCTTTGGTCATATCAACCCCAATTACTTTTCCAGAAGTTCCTACCCTTTTTACAGCTAGAAATACATCAATTCCAGCTCCAGATCCTAAATCCAAAACAACTTCTCCTTGCTTTAAACCTGCTAGAGCAACTGGATTTCCACAACCTAAACCTAAAACAGCTTCTTTTGGGATATCGTCTAAATCTTTTTTGGAATAACCAATTTTTTGTGAAATATCTTTGTTTGAGGATTGACAACATGAAGTTGAACAACAACTTTGATTATTTTGTGCAATTTTCCCATATCTTTCTTTTACATAATTTTTTATTTTGTCATTTTCCATTTTTGGTTATCTCCTATTTTCTCCAAAGCTATTGTTTATGCTATTTGTTCGATTATTTTGTGTTTGATTGTTTCTGTTAGTTCAGGTGTTAGTTTATCGATTAGTTCGATGATTCTTTTGTCTGTTAGTGAGTAGTAGTGCCATGTGCTTTTTTTTCTTCTGTTTATTAGTCCTGCGTTTTTCAGGATTTTTAGATGTCTTGAAACAAGAGGTTGCACCAGATTTAGGTGGGGGGTTATTTCACACACACATTTTTCTCCATCTCGCAAGAAATCTATTATTTCAAGTCTAATCGGGTCTGAGAGGGCATCAAAAACTTTAGCTCGAAAGCGTGTTGTTGAACTTGGTTTTGACGTCATAAACCAAGAGTGATCAATATAAATATTTAAATATTGTTATGGATAGAGAGAGTTGAAAAACAAAAAAGAGAATTAACAATGTCTGAAGAAACATACAAAGGGATACCCAGAACAAAGATTCCCTGGCATCCAACAATAGATTACAAAAAATGTGTTAACTGTGGAAAATGTGTGGAATACTGCAAGCTTGGTGTGTATAATTTCGAAGAGAATCTCGGAAAAAAGCAACCTATTGTAAAAAATCCAAACAACTGTGTAGTTCTTTGTACAGGTTGTCAGGACATTTGCTCTTCTGACGCTATTACTCATCAATCAAGAAAGGAAACAGTGGGTTTTATTAGAAAATTACTGAGACAGGTGAGACAATGAATCAAACGGTAAGAGTTAGAACATGGAAGGAGTTCAAGCAACTAGCAGAAAAAATAAAACCAAAAGCCATAGTCTATAGCATAGACCAAAACGGAACATCAAAAGATAAAGAATTAACTTGCCTAAGACTAATATTGCCAGCCCAAAAATCACATTACATCTATGTAGATTTCCCAAGAGGAGACAAACTTAGAGAAACAAAGATTGCAATACATGAAAAAACTGTAAGATACCTAGAAGACCAAGACATAATAGAATTCTTGAAAGATCAAATCAAAATAAAAGACTTAAAAGTTTATTCGTTTTGGACAGCCTAAATCTTTAAACCCTCAAAAGATGTCCCGCTCCTTGTTCTAATGGAAATAATGCTCGTGGCCCATAATCCACTTCAAATTTTATTTTTCTGTTTCTCTTCTTCAATTAATTACTGTTTGATCTGACATAGTCTAATTGCATAGGAGGCGATTTATGAAACTCATATTGTCCCACCATAAGGAAAAAAGGGGAGGCTGAAGAAAATAATAGATTATTTTTGTTTTAATAGATATTCAAGTTCACTTTTTCAAATTCTCAGCATGAAGCTCAAGATGATCTGTTTCAATTTCCACCAGAGATTCGAAGAATTGTCTCAATTGAATCTCGGGAGCTTCCTTAGCAAATTTAGCGTATGCTTTGATGGCCCGATCTTCTCGGTCCCATCCTTCTTGAGTATTTTTTTCAAAATTCTTAGAGCAAGGAACGGGTTTAAGTTGTGGTTGGTTGATTTTAAGAAACTTTAGTATTGCATTAGCGTGTTCGTTCTCAACTTTTTTTAGAGCTTTGAATTTTGCATAGCCATATTCATCACCATTTGTCTTAGCTGCATTCATTGCGCATAGGTAAAATGCTGTGTTACTTAATTCTAATTCTAAAGCAGCGTTAAGATTGGCTTTTGATATATCACTCATTTCAAAAATGTATTCAGAGGGATTCCATTCTTCAGCTGGAATAAAATAGCATCCAAGCGCGCCGCAAAAAGGACATCTTGAGGGTGGTTCTTCACCGATGTAAGGATCTCTACATATCTTGCATCTAAATACTCTTATCTTTCCCAATTTCTTCACCCAATTAATATCTGTATCAAACTTAATATATGGAGAAAGTGGGAAATAATGTTTCTTCTTGTAGCTGAGATTCAAATATGTCCATTTCTGGTTGGGACCGGTGGGCGTGCACAAATAGGTCATGTTGATATTGGTTCAGAATTCTTAACAATTATTGAAAAACTGCGTTTTGGAGATGCTTTGGTATACGTTTTGGCTCTGAGCTTTATTTTTTCTTCAATTTGACAGGATTCAAATCTCCAAAGGTTCAATAAACAGCTTATTTTAAGAAATAAAGCACATTTGATCATTATTTTGCCAAAATGGCTGAAAAAACCACCTATAAATTATGGTTTCAACTCTCAATTTTTATATTAAAAAAGAGAAAAAAATCGTATCAAAACCGTTTCAAATCTGTTTCAGTTTTGTTTCAACCAACCTACTTAAAACTCCATAACTATGTTATCTTTGTGATTAAAAAATGAAAACACTAAAAATCGCAATAGCACTAACAGCAATAATCGCAATATCCGCAGTAACAATCGGCCTATCATTTGCAACCTACACAAACACCCCCTTAACTGCAACAAGTTCAGTTCAAGACACATTTGATGAAGCCTGGTGGACAAGAATGCAAGATTACATGCAAGCAAGATGGAACGGCATAGAAGACCAAACATGGTTTAACGACATGACACAATACATGGAAGAACACTACAATGAAGTTCAAAACCAGGAATGGTTTACCCAAATGCAAGAGTATATGGAAGATCGAGGATACTATCACTTCGATGGCAATAATTTTGATGTTAACTACTTTGGTCCTAGAAGTTCTGGTCGAGGTGGCTTTGGCTGCTGGGGCTGGTAAACTCCCTTTTCTTTCAAATTAAAAATGAGGTGAAATAATTTGTGTATGTTTTGTGGTTTTGGAATGTTCCCATGGTTGGCATTATCAACGTGTAATCAGTCACATGAACATGTTGAGCAAGTGCAAACTGGCAATAATAGTGCGATTGAGATCCTTAAAGAAAGATATGCTAAGGGCGAGATAACAAGAGAAGAGTTTCTTGAAATTAAAAAAGACTTAGTCTCTTAAAGAAATGTGGTAATGTTGGAGGTGAATGTTGTTTGATGTGGTTTGGTTGGGGAATGATGTTTTTTGTTCCTTTGTGCTTTATCTTTGGAGTAGTGGCTATTTATTATCTTATAGTCTCTTCAAGAGGCAACTGCAGTTCTCATTATACTCCTAGATATCATAGTTCAAGTAGGGCTGCGGAGATTCTTTCTGAAAGATATGCTAAAGGAGAATTAACTAAAGAAGAGTTTCTAGAGATGCGAAAAGAACTGGAAAAATAAAACTATAAAATATCGAAAATAGATCCAATGCCAAAATGGGTCTATTTTCAGTTTTTTTTAACCAAGCGGTTTGATTTCAAAAAAAATAAGAGTGATTTAAGATGTTTATTTACTGTAATACCAAAGATTCCCCAAAGGTAGTTGGAGAGGCGATTTGCAGAGCCAACTTTGTTGATGGTGGAGAAAATTTTTGGAAGGTTAATGAAGAGGGCGATTTTTGTACTATTGAGATTAATTCTAAATCTAGTTGTGTTGCTGTTGTTTACTCGGTTGGAGGTTCTGTGGTTGGAGTGGAAAT
>JAENXI010000010.1 GCA_016649625.1 Candidatus Bathyarchaeota archaeon | reverse complement strand
CTATATGTTGCCGGCAAACCATTGGATCTCAAAGAATTATGTTCAGTTTTGAGCACAAGATCTAAAAAGAAAACAAAAAAAATTGTTAAAATGCTCATTGAAGAATATTGTTCAAAAAGAACTGCTCTTGAAATTATTGCTCTAAAAGATGAACGTTATGTTTTGCAATTGAAAGCTGAGTTTACACCTCTGGTAAAAAAACTTGTCAACAGACCATTACTATCTTTAGGTCCATTAAAAACATTATCATATATAGCATTTAGACAACCAGTATTACAAAAAAGAGTAATTGATGTAAGAGGGCAACATGCCTATGGTCACATAAAAACATTAAGAGAAATGGGATTAATTATAGCTGAAAGAAGCGGTAGATCGATAGCTCTTAAGACAACTGATTATTTTGCAGATTACTTTGGTTTAACTCTTGAAACCGCATCCATGAAAAGAGAGCTTAGAAAAATATTTGGAACGGGATTAAAGGAAGAGAAGTAACAGTAAAACGGATATGTTTATATTACGAAATAACGGTGATAGTGAACACCTCAACTATCCAATCAAAAAGGGAAAATGAAATGTCAGTTTGGCACGGTAATGGACGTAAAAAGAAAGAAACTGGTGGCAGAAAGCGAGCTTATCGAGTAAAAAGGAATTTTGAGAAGGGATCATTTCCAGCAGAGACAACTCTAGGTGAACCTAGAAGAAGAACTGTGAGAGGGCATGGAGGACAAACGAAAGTCAAACTATTAAAAGATAAGTATGTTTCAGTTACTGATCTCAAAAGTGGAAAAACTGAGAAAACAGAGATTTTACGTGTGATTAGCAATAAAGCTAATTTAGATTATAACAGAAGAGGCGTTATAACAAAGGGTGCAGAAATAGAAACATCCTTAGGACGTGCGCGCGTTACTTCCCGTCCAGGCAGTGACGGAGTTATAAACGCTGTGGTTATAAACAAAGAGTAAAAAAATTATTTTTTACCTTTTATTGGAGAATTACTTCTGATTCTGAGAAGTTGTTTTCCGATTTGAGTTATTAATTGTTCCTTTGGAGCCTTTTTCTCTACAAATAATGAGCCTGTTTTAATCCATGGTTTTTTTGGATAACTAACTTCTGGATTAACTTCGTATTGAAAGCCTAACTTTGAAACAGCATTTATTATCTCACTTATTTTTGGAGATTGAATAGCTATATTTTTGGAAACCCTTCGACCTGATTGTCTTGTTCTTTTTGAATCAAAGTAAGCTGGCCATATTATTGCTTTATCTTGTTTTCGCATGATTATTCATTACCTAATTTATTTATGGGAGTAATACGCAACTAATTTTTTATCGTTTTGATGCACCCGCACAAACCCAAAACGTTCAAATTGTATTATAGTATCTGGCTTTAAATTTTTGCAGGCACTCTCAGCAATTCCTTCATTTATTTTAGTATTGGGCATAACAACTGTACAGGGAAGTTCTTCACCTTGAGATATCCAATGTATAAATTTAGATTTAGATTTTCTCGCTTCAGCATAAGATCCGCTATTAAAAGATGCTTCTACGAAATTACCACAAACATTTTCAAATTCAACATTAAATAGATCCATCAATCTAAGGACACTTCCTTTGGATAGACTAACTATATCATTCTTGTCAATCCAAAAAGTCGCAGTTTTTAGATCCCCTTTTGGAACTATAGTATATTTTCTAAAACCTTTCTCACTTCTTTGAGGATGTAACTTAAGATTGACCTTAAAGGTACTAGGAACTCCTTTTACCCTTAGTTTAATTGGATTTAAAACAAGAAAATACCTGTTACTTTGTAGATCAATTATTTTGCGATTGTGAGAATACAGATTCTCCCAACTTAGGGTCACATCTGCTGTTTTTGGTCCAACATCAATAATCATTTTTTTGATTGATTCAGGAGTTATTCCTCGTTTTTTTAAGGCTACAAAAGTGGCTAACCTGGGATCATCCCATCCAGTATAAACACCTTCTTTAACACCTTGAACTATTTTTGATTTACTCAGATATGCACCTGTAATTTTTAATCGACCGTAGTGTATGGTTTCTGGGTAATTCCACCCCAGATATGCATACATGTATTTCTGGCGGACTGCATTAGTCAGGTGTTCTTTGCCACGAATTATATGGGTTATCCCCATAAGGTGGTCATCGATTCCTGCTGCTATGTTATATAATGGCCAAACATGATATTTACTCCCAACTCTTGGGTGTGGAAATTTTTCATTATCAATAATTCTTAAAGCAGGCCAATCTCTAACTGCGGGATTTGGATGATTTATATCCGTTTTGATTCTAACTACTGCTTCACCTGCTAGATAAGATCCTTTAAGCATAAGATTCCATCGCTCTAGATTTTTTTCAATTGCAAGTACTCGACAATTACATGCTTGATTTTTAATTATTTTTCTTCTAAAATCGTCTGGAACACATTTACAAACATAAGCATTGCCTTGACTAAGAAGTTTATGAGCATATTCATAATAAATTGGGAGTCTGTCGCTTTGAATATATTCAGCGTCAACATTGCAACCAAGCCAAGCCAAATCTTCCCTAATCTTTTCGTAGAATTCTAGAATGGGTTGTTTCACTTTGGGGTCAGTATCTTCAAACCTTAAAATGAATTTGCCATTATTTTTCCGAGCATACTCATGACTTAAAATTATAGCTCTTGCTGAACCTAAATGCAAAACACAATCTGGATTTGGAGAAAAACGTGTAACAATAGACGCATATTTTTCAATATTTGCAAGCGGAGGAAGCGACTTTTTCTCTATTTTTTTTTCTTTGTTTAAAGCCTCTGGCCACTTATCAATAACTATTTGTTTTTGTTCATCAATTGAAAGCTTGTTAATTTCAGCGATTATTTGATTTATTAACTTTGATAGTTCTTTGATTTTTGCTTTAAGATCTTGTTTTTCAACTATTATTTTTCCTAAAATGGCACCCGCTTGAGCTTTTCCTTTGTGTTGAATAGCATTCAACAATGAAGCCTTTTGAATAAGCGTAATAAGATCTTTATCTTGGTCAAGTAACAAAGTTATTTCGTCCATTGATGTTAAATAGATCTATGAATCAAGAATTGAGCGAATGCTTTTAATTTTTCCTTGGCATCCGAGAACACCAAATAACTTTCAGCAGCTAACCAACTATCTTCAACCATCTTTGCAGCGATACCTTTCACATAATTTATAGATCCATTTTTTTCCATAATAGCTATGGCTTCATCTCTTAATTTTTGGTCAGAAGTATGCATATCCAAGATCTTAATAAGTCTCTTTTTTTCTTGAAAATTTGAGACCTTCAAAGTATGGATAACAATTAACGTTCTTTTTCCTTCAGTTATATCCATTCCAATGGCACCTTTTTTTTCGGCAAATTTTTCTCCAATCAAATCTAAAACATCATCTTGCATCTGAAAAGCAACACCAATACTTTCTGCAAAATCACCCAATTTTTCAATCAATTCTGAACTAGCCCCAGACAATACAGCCGCAATCTTTGCTGCCATCCTAGCTAGAGTGCCAGTTTTATAGGCACACATCTGCAAATAGTCCTTTTGGGTTAGATCATCAGTGTCAGAAAGACCTTTATGCCAAGCTATATCCATTGCCTGACCCATACTAAGATTTATCATCTCTTGGACATAAATCTCATAAATATCACGCAAAGTCTCTGCAGCAATTTTCTTTCGGTTCATAATAAGCGGCAAAAGCGGAAGATAATACATGGCATTTCCCGCATTCACAGCAATATCCAAACCAAAAATCTTGTAAGTACATTTTTTATCACGTCTCATTTCAGAAGAATCTTCAACATCATCTATCATCAGAGTACCATTATGAACAACTTCAGGAATAATTGCAAAATCTAAAAAATCTGCAGGTTCTTTTCCCAATGCTTCACATATTAACAAAAAAAGTGCCGGACGCCATCTTTTGCCTCCCCTATCTAATAGATCCCAAATTGGATCAGCAATGGCTTTGTTCAAGGCCTCAAGGTTATAACTGTAATTAGGAGGATTAATCTCGAAAAGAATATCTGTTGTAACAAATTGTCTAGGAATATATTTTTCAATTGTTTTATCAATTAGCGGAGCTTGTTCTTTCAGAAAACTAAGTATATTCAAATATCAATGAACTCCTCTTCTGGCATAACTTTCAATATTGAACCCTCTCATTTTGAGCCACTCAGCAGTTTTGCCCGTTATTACAAGAGGTGTATTAGTTAGTTCTTCAATTTTGTTGGCACCAACAAGAAACATAACATTCCTAAGCTCAGCCATTAAAAATGAAAGCAAATTCTTAGTTTCTTTTACACCACAAACTGCTGTTCGAAGAATTGGTCGAGCAATACTTGATAGACTTGCATTTATCGCTAATGCTTTTGCAATATCTAAACCACTTCGAACACCACCTGAAGCTATAATTGGTATTGATACTTCTTGAACAATTTCTGCAATACTTGAAACAGTAGGAATTCCCCAATCCCAAAAAGCATCACCTAATAGGTGCTGAATACGATTTTCATCTCCTTTTGTTCGGAAAAATTCTACTGCAGCAAAACTTGTACCGCCAGTTCCTCCGACATCAATTGCCTTTACTCCCGCATCTTCAAGTTTTTTTGCTTCCTCAAACGCAATTCCACAACCAGTTTCTTTAACGATAACAGGTTTGTCTATGACTTTTGTAATTTCACTTATTCTCTTAATTATTCCTTTAAAATTGGTTTGACCCTCAGGTTGGATTGCTTCTTGTAATGCATTTAGGTGAATAGCTATAGCATCTGCATCTATCATTTCAATTATTTTTTTTATTTCTTTAACACCATATCCATTGACAAGCTGAACGCCTCCTATATTAGCGATAAGAAAAGCTGTTGGGGCCTTTTGTCGAGCTATCGCAAAAGTTTTCTCAAGATCCTGATCTTCCAGAGCAGCTCTTTGACTACCCACACCCATTCCAATTTGGAGACTTTCAACAGTTTCAGCTATAACTGAATTTATTGATGCAGCTTCAGATGTCCCACCAGTCATTGCTCCTACGATTATAGGTGCAGCAAATTTGTGGCCTAAGAATTCAGTAGATAAATCAATTTCTTGCTTGTCAATCTCAGGTAAAGCTTTATGAATAAAATGAATATCTTCAAACCCTGGCGTAACTTTTTTGGCTTGTGCAAACTGATCTAAACAAATTTTTATGTGGTCTGCTTTCCTTTTTTCTGTTGCTTCTTTCATCCTTACTCCTTCTCGATTAGAGTCCCTTCCACATTAGCTCCAATAAGAGCCTTGTAGAGGCGGTTTGGTTTATTGGCATTTATTATTGATACTGGAATATCCTGTTCAATAGCTGAAGAAAGTTCATTGATTTTACCTAACATACCACCAGTAACATCAGAAGTAGTTGAAGCGCCAATTGAATTCTTAATTTTGTTCAACTCTTCCAAGTTTAGTTTGGAGTATATCTTTGAATTTTTTGTTTCTTTAGGATCAAAGTCAAATATTCCATCAACATCTACACCTATTATGATTTTATCTGCTCCAAATTTTTTTGCCAAATGAGATACAATTTGGTCCCCTGAAATTACAGTGAATCCTATCTGATCATCTAATATAGCATCTCCATAAAGAACTGGTACTATACCCATGTTCAATAAGGTTCTTAGAATAGTTTCATCAAAGAGACTAATTCTACCATTTTTAGTTATTAAACACGATGATGGGGTTACACTCAATGCTGGAATATTATGCCAAATTAGCGCATCCATAACTAGTCCATTAAGAACAGTCATAACATGATGGGTTTCTGCGAATCCTACCTTCTGCAAATCTTGTTTTAAACCATCTTTTATGCCATATTTTTTGGCTGTTGGATGGCCAAAACTTCCTCCACCATGTACTATTACTAGATTATCCAACTTTGATTTTTTTATCTCTTCAGCTAACCGATTTATTGTTTTAGTTTTAGCTGCAAGTTCACCATTTTTATCGGTGATAACAGACCCACCGATTTTCAGAATTATAAGTTTTTTTTTCATAGTTTGTTCACCTTTCAGCTACATTTAAAATAATTACATCTTCATTTTCTATACTTACCAAATCACCTGTTTGTATTTTTGAAATATCTATCAAATCAACACAGGGTATTTCAGATATTATAGCCCCAACTGCAATAACTGTTCCACATTCTTTGTTAATTATTCCAGAAGGTGCTGTACCGCTTTTTTTCATTCTGTATAAAGTATATGACCCAACTGTTGAACCTTTTCCAGTCGGAAAAACCAAAATTTTTCCGTTAACACTCTTTCCTTGAAGTTCATGTCCTTTTTCAATTATTATGCCGGTGTTTGGATCTACTCCTCCATAAAACGAAATTGTTTGCGATGTAACTAAAGCTATATCTTGAGCATTTCCTTTCATTATTATTCTTCCTTTCATTTCCATTTTCCAGTTACCGCCGCATCAATACATTCTTTTATGCCACCCATTTTTGTCAACATTTTATTTTGTCTTGAATAATAACATCCCTTGGCAGATGTGGTTGCTACAGATTTAAATCTCCCTTTGAGTGGAGCAACTGCCATACAAGTATCACATGCAAATTTGCCCCCCGCTCGTTCAATTATTTTTGTGTAACCATGAACATCAGAAAGTTGCTTGGCAGCACGCGAGCTGGCGACCCAAAATTCGGTTTTAGGAGATATTTGTTTATTACTCAATAGGCGAGCTATTTGAGAAATTTCTTTTATAGAACAATGAGGGCAACCAATACAGACTAATTCTATATCTGAAACTTCATCGTTTATTTGGGAGTAAGCCACTTGGAGGTCATTTTGTTCAATAATAATTTTTTCTTTTGGAATTTGATATTTTTCATATCCAGGAGTAATGCCTTCAATATAATAAAGTGGTTTTGAACCATAAGTTACTATAGAAGCAGAAAAAGATTTCAGTTCATCCACATCTGCTTTTTGTATACCTGTTAAATAAGGTATTTTATTTTCGGCTTTTGTGCCTATACAATAACCTAGAGCACCAAAATCTGAGATCTTTTTTAAAGAACTATCAACTTGTACATGAATATTTGGGATACGATTTTCATCCAAATGAAGACCATAATAAGGTGTTTTACCAACAAACGCTGCTGCAAGTGCTGAGGGACCACCTTCCCTGTTGGTTTTTGCACCAATCACTGAGTTTGCAAAAGTAACTGCTGATGATTCAGACCAAGCTATGTGTTCCCCATAACGAGGAAGATTGCCTATTAAATAAGGTGTACAAGTACAGGAAATAAGAATCCCCATTCTTTCATAAGCATTTATAACCATTTTTTGTTTTTTTGCAAAATCCTCACTGATTCCAAGATTTTTCCAATTTTCTAAATCCATTCCTGCAGGATTAAGAGTAGTTAAAACTTTAACTTTCCCGTCTTTTGCTAATTCTTCTAAGAACTCTAAACCTGCATCTCCCAAGTTGTGATATGAGACACCTGAAACTTGTACAGAACCCACATCTATTAATTTTTCAGCATTGTAAATTTCGCCTAAGGCAACAAGGATTTCCATAGATTTTTTGACGGAGTATCCATTTTCTCCGTTTAACATACTATTTTCTTTTTTAGTGAGATACATAGAGATCACAGAAAATTTTTCAGATCAATTTTTTCATATTCTATTCTTTTAAATCCTTTACCAGTTTTTTTATCTGGAATTGTAGCATCTAACCCAACTTTACAAGTTCTAGCTTTCTTCCCCTCAGTTAGATCTCCAGAAGGATCCAAAGAAGAACCTTTCATATTAGGAAGAACAACAGCATCCTTATCAGCTTGGAATCTAGTTGCTAGTGACCATTCTACATCATTAGATTCATAAATATCAATATCATCTTCAACTACTATACAGTGTTTTAACGATTTATGGCCTCTAAAGGCAGCTTCAATGGCTTTTTTTCCATCATTTGAATGAGTCTTTTTTATTTTTATAACTGCATGAAGCCAACTGCAACCCCCAGGGGTTATATAAACATCTTTACAAGCACATACTTCATTTACAGCATTAAAGATTGCAGGCTCCATTGGCATACCCATCAAGAATTTATGTTCATTTTTTCCTGCGAGTATTGCTTGATATATTGGATCTTTTTTATGAGTAACACAAGTAATCTCTATCACTGGTTGCTGTCTTACTCTGTCAACTATTCCAGTTAAATCTAGAAAAGGCCCTTCAGGAGCTTTTTCTTTAGTAAATTTTCCTTCTAACACAATTTCACAATCTTTGGGAACTTCAAGATCTACTGTTTTGCATTTCACTAATTCAGTGTTCTCTAAAGCATTAGCCATCCCCAGTTCATCAACACCTTTCGGTAATGAAGTTGCTGCAGAAAGCAAAGTCGCTGATGAGTTACCAATGCATATAGCTATTTCTAGTTCTCCACCAGCTTTTTTGAGGGCAGTATCTGTTCCCCTACCTTCAACAATTCTAGCAACAAACTTGTTGTTATCTAATAACATTAATCTGTGAAAACACATGTTTCTACCCAATTTAGGATCTTTCACTATAGCTACTCCTGATGGAATATAGTAACCACCATCTTTCTTAGTGTATTTAAGAATTGGAAGTTTCCTAACATCGACATTTTTTTCAACAACTTCTTGGCAAGCTCCTTTTTCCACAACTTCAGGTAATATAGGATTGTTCATAGCTTTTGAAAGCTTACTCAAAAGTTCTTGTCTTGTCAAGCTCAGAGCTCTGGCAATTAGCATTTTTGAAGATAATAAACCGGCCACAACAGGAATCTTTGATTCTTTAACTTTTTCAAATAATACAGGTTTCTCATCGAGAGAGCTTATGATACCAGCCATTTCATATTTAGTTGAAACTTCTTTGGTTATATGAATTAGTTCTCCATTTTTCTCTAATTGATCCAAAAAGTTTCTAAAACCCAATTTTTTTTCACCGTATCAGTTAGTATTAAGAGTCTCTTTATATTCTTTTGATTCCAATTTTCGTTCTAAGTACCTCAAAACCTTCATTCTCTAATGTAATTGCAACTTTCTCTTGTAAATTTTTTCCTGGAGTTAACGCAACCATACAACCTCCTCCTCCACCACCAGTAAGTTTTGCTCCATAAGCACCTTGCTCTCTTGCAATATCCACTAACTGATCTAATTCCTTACAAGAAACACCAATATCCACTAGTAAACGATGGTTGAAACTCATCAATTCACCCACTTTTAATAAATCAAAATTCTGAATTGCTTTTCTTGCATTTATCGCTAAGACTTGAGCTTCCTGGAAAAGAGGATCATACTTTTGAGGATATGTTTTTTTTCTGTCTGCCACACCTTCGACCATAGCTTTAGTATTCGCTACTATTCCGGTGCTTCCAATTACTATTTCAACTGGTTCCTTTAAAGAAATTTCCTCGATTCTGTTGGGTCCGTCAACAAGATTTTTTTCAAACCAAAGAAGACCACCAAATGTGGCAGCGGTATTATCAATACCTGAAGGGTTTCCCGCATAAGCTTTCTCTGCTTCGTAAGCTATCTCGTTAATTTCTTGATTTGAAACAGATAAAACAAATTCTTCTGCTATAGCACGAGCGATGGCTACACTACTAGCAGCTGAAGCACCTAAACCACTAAAACCAGGAAGAGAACCACCTAGCCAAATATTTAAACCACAAATATTTGGAAGAAGGTTCATTTTTTTAAGCATACGATTTATTGATTCAAATTGTTGTAGTTTTTTTTCTTTCGCATAGCCTTTTGAAACTTTTCGTTCATCTTTCACCTCAATTTTTTCATTACTTTTCGTAACTACAGCATCAGCTGTTGAATCAATTGCAGAAACTATTCCAGGTACACCGTGAACCACAAAATGTTCACCGAATAAAATGACTTTTCCAAAACCAGACCCTTTTCCTATTTTAAACCACCTTGAACCATAGCTATTATAAAAAGTAGATAAAAACATTCTTTTCAATAATAAATTTTCAAAAAAGTTAAACCCAAAATAACAGAAAACAAGAGCTAATAAAAACTGAAGCAAAGGTTTTAGTTTCTTCTAATTATAGAAGTAACAGAGGAAAAACTTTAGAATGGCACAAAAAAGTTTATTTGACTTCACAGAGAAACCAAAAAAAAGTGTAGAAAAAGAGAAGTCATTAGAAGTAACTTTTGACACATCAGCTGTCATTCTGGAAAAGAAAACAATAGAAAGGAGCAAAAAACACACAGAGTTTCCTCCAATTTCTCCAGATGAATTACCACCCTCATATTTCGTATCTGCAAAATATAATGGCCAAGAAAAAAAAGTGGTAATAAAACTCTATGAGCCAAAATCCGGAAAAATATTTTTTTGGCTTGACAACACAAATCATAAACCATACTGTTTAACGAACTTGGAACCAAAGGATCTTAAGAAAATTCCTAGATTAATGAATCATCCAGGTTTTGATCATTTTGAAACTGTGGTGAAGTTTGATCCATTATTGGATAAAAATATTAAAGTAACAAAAATAGTGACTAATGATCCTTTAGCGATCGGTGGTCGCCAGCAAGGGTGCATAAGAGACATAATTCCAGAAGATTTCCCAAAAGTTACAAATGGCTTAATTGAACCTAAAGAAATTAAAGTTTGGGAGTCAAAAATTCGATATTACCAGTCTTATATTCATGATAGAAATCTTTTTCCCGGAATGATTTACGAGGTGAAAAAGGGGAATCTCACGCCAGTTACGCTTGAAGAAAATGAGAAAGTTCTAAAGAAAATTAAGGAAAAATTTCAAGATGCCCCACTTGAAGAATTAGAGTATATTGAAAGATGGGCAAGATTACTAGAGTACCCAGGGCCTCAGTTTAGAAGAGCAGCAATAGATATTGAAGTTCAATCATCAGTATCAACTCGAATTCCTGATCCTCGCAAAGCTGCAGATCCTGTAATCTGTGTTTCTGTTTATGGTTCAGATAATCAAAAAAAAGTTTTCATTCTAAAACGTCAAGGTATGGTTCAGGGAATAGAAAAACTATCGGAAGATACAGAAGTAGAATATTTTGATTCTGAAAAAAATCTTCTTATTTCATTTTTTGAAGTATTGTGGGATTACCCATTTATTTTAACGTATAACGGTGATGATTTTGATCTTCGTTATTTATCAAATCGAGCTATCAATCTGGGCATAAAAAGAAGTGAGATTCCAATAGAAGTTAGGCAAAGGGTTTGTCTCCTAAAGTATGGAATTCATATTGATTTGTATAGGTTCTTTTTTAACAGATCGATAAAGATCTATGCATTTAAAAATCGTTACAGAAATGTCTCTCTTAACGATGTTGGTAGCGCATTAATAGGGATGGAAAAAATTCAAATAGAAAAAACGTTTAGTGAATTAACATATTCTGAACTTGCCAAATATTGCCTCAGAGATTCTGAGATTACCTTTAAACTGACTAGTTTTAAAGAAGAGCTGACAATGAAACTAATTCTAGTTTTAACTAGATTAAGTGGAATGCCTATAGAAGATGTAAGTCGACAGGGAGTATCACGTTGGATTAGAAATTTTATGCACCGGGAACACAGAAGAAGAAACATGTTGATTCCTAACTACGAAGATATTCTCTCTAAAAAAGGAGATACAACCACAACTGCAGTAATAAAAGGAAAAAAATACAAAGGGGCGATAGTTGTTGACCCTGTTCCTGGAGTGCATTTTAATGTTGCAGTATTGGATTTCCCCAGCTTGTATCCTTCGATAATAAAAGTATGGAATTTAGGATATCAATCTGTACGTTGTCCTCATTTTGAATGTCAAACAAACATAATACCTAATACATCACATTGGGTTTGTACAAAAAAACGTGGTTTGGAAAGTTTATTGATAGGTTCGCTTAGAGACATGAGAGTTAGATGGTATAAAGCAAGAGCTAATGATAAAACTTTACCAGCAGATCTCAGAAATTGGTATAGCGTTACTCAAGGAGCATTAAAAGTAATTTTAAATGCTAGCTATGGTGTTTTTGGAGCTGATAGTTTTGACCTTTATTGTCCACCTGTTGCAGAAGCAACCGCAGCAATCGGCAGACATTCCATAACTCAAATTCAAAACAGAGCAAAACAATTAGGAATACAAGTTCTTTATGGAGATACAGATAGCCTCTTTTTGAAAAATCCCAAAAAAGAACAAATTACGGAATTAACTCGTTGGACTGAAAAAGAGTTAAAAATGGGTATTGAAGTCGAAAAAGTCTACAGGTATGCTGTTTTTAGTTCTCGAAAAAAGAATTATCTCGGAATATTGAAAGATGGAACAGTGGATGTAAAAGGTTTAACAGGAAAAAAAAGACACACCCCCTCAATAATAAAAAACGCTTTCAATAAAATGAAAGAAAGACTTGCTAAAGTTCAGAATCCAACAGAGTTTGAAGAAGCAAAAAAAGATATTAAGAAAATTGTCCATGATCAATATATAAGAATAAAGAAAAGAAGGTGGGAAAACATTGACGAACTTGCTTTCCGGGTGGTTTTGGGAGAAGATCTACATCACTACACAAAAACTACACCGCAACACGTTAAAGCAGCTAAAATTCTCCAGGAAAAAGGAGTTGAGATAAAAGCAGGTGACGTAATCAGTTTTATCAAGGTAATACGTGAACCTCGAGTCAAACCTGTTGAAGCCACAACTAGGAACGAAGTTGATGTCGACAAATATGTAGCTCATTTACAATCCACTTTTGACCAAATATTAGATGCCTTAGGTTTAAGTTTTGATGAAATAATAGGTTTAACAAAACTTGAAAGATTCTTTTCATGATTAAGTTTCGAAAATACAGATATATAAAAACAACAATACTTCAAACA
>JAENXI010000109.1 GCA_016649625.1 Candidatus Bathyarchaeota archaeon | reverse complement strand
TATAAAAAAAGGCTATTTGGATGGAATTGTAAATCGCGTTTGTTTACAAGCTTTAAATTATCCCGGTGTTTTTAACCATCTTAATACAATTGTACGTTCAATAAAGTATTTTTCAGCTATTCCAATTTCAGTCTCCTGCCAACCTGACAATTTAGAAAATATTCTTCAATTGGCCAACTTTGGTGTTGATAGAATCGGCATTCCAATTGATGCTGCAACAAAGCGGTTATTTACAAACATCAAAGGCAAAAATGTGGGAAACCCTTTTACATGGAAAAATCAGTTCAACAAATTGAGAAGTGCTGTCAAAATTTTTGGTGAAGGAAATGTTAGTACCCATTTAATTATTGGTTTGGGTGAGTCTGAGAAAGAAGTTTTAGCTCTAATACAGAACTTGAGAAATTTGGGGATTCTTTCTGCACTTTTTGCTTTTACACCAATTCGTGGTACCAAATTAGAAAATTTTGATAAACCCTCTATTGACTCTTACAGAAGAATTCAACTAGCAAAATACCTGATAGATAAGGGATTAGTCTCATTCAATAAATTAGGTTTTGACAATCTTGATCAGCTTGTTAGCTATGGTACTGACAAATCAATACTATGCAAGATTGTTGAGTCCGGCGCTCCATTTCGTACCTCTGGTTGTCCAGATTGTAACCGACCTTTCTATAACGAGCGGCCTAGCGGACCACTATTTAATTTTCCTCGATCTCTAAAAGAAATTGAGATTGTCCAAATAAAACAATTATTGTGTTTAGAATAACTCTAGTAAGCTTTGTTCAAATACAATTCCGTTACTTCTTTGAATTATTTTTCTTATTTTTTAAATTCTCTAAATTCGGTTTTTGTCTTGTCATCTGCTCGACTAGTCGCCAGAAATCACTCATTGTGTATCCTTTTTGAAGTTCTTTCATCAATTTCTTAATTTGATAAAAAGTAATTTGTGCTTCACCTTTATCTAAACTTTCTTGAGGTCCTTTTATTCGTCTAAATAATTCATCTATTTGTCGAGGTGAGGCTCTAATTCCTGCTTTTTCTAAAAGTTGTTGAATTAGTGCTTGACCAGTGTTTCTTCCAATAAATAAACTAGTTGATCTTCCAACTATCTCAGGTGGAAAAGGTTCATATAACATTGGAGTTGATTGCATCTCTTCTATTGCTTGATCAATTTCATGAGTAAATGCAGCATCTCCGATTATGGGTTTATGGAATTGAATAGGCAACGCGAATGCTTTTTCTGCTGTTTGAGCAAGCCTATAAATTCTTCCTTGATCTATTCCGGTATCAATGTTATATAACAACTCTAATGCCGTAACAACTTCTTCAAAAGGTGCTATTCCTGCACGTTCTCCAAAACCAGCTATGCAAGTGTGAAGATATTCTGCTCCTTCCTCGACTGCTGCGAGCGTGTTGGCTGTAGCTAATCCAAATGCGTTATGGCAATGAACTGATAGCGCAATCTTTTCTTTGGTGTTTTCAATCAATTCTGATCTTATTTTAGACATCAGGTAGCGCATTGACAATGGTCTAAGAAAACCGACACTATCTGCTAATACTATCTTAGTTGCTCCAGCTTTAATTGCAACTTTAAAACATTTGATGATATCATCAATGGGAGTTCTGGATCCATCCATTAGTACAAAATTTACATTTGCGTTATGGGTTCGGGTATATTCGATGCTTTTAACAAGCTTTTTTAGAGCTTCATCTTTTGTTATTCTTAATTTGTTTTGAAGATTTAATCCGTTGAATGGCATCTCTATTGTTACTTCTTTTATTCCACATTCCAAACAAGCATCAATGCTTTCCTTAGTTGCGTGAGCTGAAGCTGTGAGTTTAGAGTTCTTGAAAGTTTCATTAACTATTTTTTTTACGTTATGCTTTTCGCCCTCATATAAAGCTGGAAAGCCAACATTGATCATGGATATTCCTGAATCATCCATCAATTTGGCTAGTTTAACTTGTTCAACATATGTCAAGAATACGGTGGGTGTTTTAATGCTTTCACGAAAAGTTTCATCCCAAATGAAAACTTTCTTATGAAGTCTAGGTGGTAAGTTTTTTCTTAGACGATTGTAATTTGAAATGAGTCCCTGAGCTTCAAGTTTTTTAAATATGCTTTTTCTCATTAAGATACAACCTGATTAGCCAATCCTAAATTATATTGTTTAATTCTTTTCATTCTTATATAAGAATTGATTTGTTCTTGAATATTTAGCAAATTTATCTTCTCTTTAACTATGATATTTTTTCCTAATATACATCAGTTATTTTTCATATGTTTTTTATTTGTTTACCTTTTAGTGAAGTGTAAATGGTTATTTGTGCTTATCTCATTTTGTCAAAAAATACAATTGAAATTCTTAATTTCGCAAAAATCTATTAACTCTTGTGTTGTATTGGGGACATTTGTTGTGTGTTTATTTTATTCTTTTTTTTGTAATAAATCGCTCCTATGATTGATGAAATCATCAATAATGATATTATAAGAACTGATGGAAACTCTGGAATTACCCAAATATTTGTTTCCTTAATTTTCCAAGTTAATTTTTCGGTTGCTGCTGGGTCTGTATAAACAGTTGTATCAACTAATTCTACAAGCATTCCAGTTTGTTTATCAAAATATGTTTGGCTATACTCTACATAATATCTGCTTGGATCATCAGGATCAACATACGTGAAAGTAAGATCCACCAAATTTGTTTCCCTGTTACCGCCTGAACCATAGTTTCTCACTTGAGTCTGATTAATAAAAACATAATCTGGATAAATTGGATGAATTCTCTCTCCAGAGTTTAGATTACCTCCAATTATCGCCCAAAAATCTCCAAAACCGGCTATTCCTGTTTCAAGATTAATTGTACCAGTTCCTTCAATTTCAGTTCCATTAAAGAAGCGCCACAGGGTCTGGAATAAAACATTTTTGTCTTCTATTTCAGTTATTGTAATTTTGTAAAAATCTGTATTATTTAGGTCTAATACTTGCTCAGGAATTATTATGCTTTGGTTAGTGGAGTTCCAAATATATTCTATATCATAGAAAAACTCGTTACCTGGAGAAACTCCTGGAGATATTGCTTTTGTAAAATTTATCTGAGAACCTAAAAAACATAGGAACATAAAAATGGTGACTGCTTGATATATCTTCTTCATATGGAATCAGTGCAATATAACCAACTTAAAGTATTATATTTTATGGAAAGTTTTTCTTCTTTGTATCTCGATATTTAGGTTTTTCTTTTGTACCGTTTTTTAATTGCGTAATAGCAGGTGCCAAAAATAAGACTTAAACTGCCAAATAACCATGATTCAGGTGAAATAAAGAGAATGAAAAATAACATTATAAAACAACTACTAACACCTAGAGATGATATTATTTTATATTTTATTTTTTTACCATTTTTTAATTTGATAGCTGCCATGTTTGCGATAGCGTAATAGAAAAGTGATGCAAAAGTACTAATGGCCACAACTTTTGTAAGATCGATAAATAACACTAATCCTGTCATCAATAATCCAGTAATCCATATTGCATAGTAAGGAGTACAAAATGTTGGATGCAATTTAGATAATATGTGTGGCAGATCTTTTCGTCTTGCCATAGAGTAAGTCATTCTGGAAACGCCTAAAATTGCTGTTAGCAGAACACTGGCAGTAGCTAATAATCCCCCAACTGTAATAATTTGAATACTAATTTGATTATTGGTTTTGCTTATTGCCTCTATTAGTGGTGCATTTGAATCTGCCAATTGTGGAGCTCCTACTAAACCTATAGCGATTATTCCAACTAAGACATAGACTAATGTGGATATGCCAAGAGACAAGAGCATAGCTCTTGGTACATTATGTTTAGCATTTTTCACTTCTTCTGCTACTACCGCTGCTCGAGCAAATCCAGT
>JAENXI010000108.1 GCA_016649625.1 Candidatus Bathyarchaeota archaeon | reverse complement strand
TTCCAGTGTTAAATAACGCGTAAAAGCCCAGCAAAGGACCAATTATTGGGATGAACATTAATAAACAAATCATAAAGTTATTTCCAAAAATAAATTGGACAATTCCCCCATCTTGGGTTAATGAATTAACTGTTTGATTGAGGTTGTTGTTAATAAATTCTGCTTCTTGTTGACTAGTTGGTATCAACATACCTAGAGCTGTTATTAATACTGCTATTGTTAAAATTGCAATTGCTGATAATATTCTCTTGCGTTTAGTTGAAGATTTTTTCCAAATATTTCGGATCAAATTATTCAGCTCTTTTTTGACGACTTTTTCAGGTATTTCCTGACTCTTTATTGTCTGGTTTCATCTCCAACGCTAAAACGTACATTTCTGAACTTTTAGCAAGACTTGCTTTAGGCTTAACTAATTTTACAATCATAAAATGTTTTTTTGTTGTTTTTATGAAATCCTTTAACATAGAACCCTCAAATACTTTAGTAAAAAAGTCCCCTGAAGGTCTAAGTATTTCTAGAGCAATTTTTAAGGCTTGAGTTGCTAGATCAATTTGACGGGCATGATCAACTTCCCATGTACCCATAATGTTTGGGGCAGCATCTGAAATTACTACATCTGCTTTTCTGGGAATAAAATTTAAAATATGATTTGTTATGTCAGGATCAGTTACATCTGCTATTATTGTTTTAATGTAATCCTGAGAAAATGGGTCAATTGGTTTTAGATCGACTCCCAGGACGAACCCTCTTTTTCCAACACTTTTTTGTGCAACTTGAATCCAACCTCCTGGAGCAGCACCCAAGTCAACTACAATATCATTTCTACATATGAATTGATATTTCTTTAGAGCTTGAAGTAATTTATAAGTAGCTCGAGAGCGAAAACCTTCCTCTTTTGCTTTTTTATAATAATATTCTTGTTTTCTATCTTGCATCCAAGACTTCGGCAATAATATCTTCACCTGCTTCGGCTTGACCGTTATTATCTAAGCCTATGATCCATTCAGTTAATCTACCACATCTTTTTGGAGAAATAGTTGTTGTTGGGTCACATCTTGCAGTATCTTTGCATAAGAGACATGGGCAATCAGCTATAGATTCAATAGATGACGGAAGCCTTTTGGGGAAAAGCCTGTATGTCCACCTTCCACCTTGCAGCTCTTTTTCCCGTTGAATAAGACCTTTTTCTTCGAGTTTTATAGCAACTCTAGAGCCTTCTCTGCTACTTGCATCTAGTTCTCTCCATAATTCTGATTGAAGTACACCTTCACTGCCAGTATTAATAACAAATTGTAGAGCTTTTTGTTCTAATTCATTACGTTTCGGCATGTTTGCTCAGTTCCAAATATCCAATTAATATATGCGTTGGAACCAAATAAAATAGGTATCCCAAGAAGATGAGCAAATGCTATGATCAATTCAATAAATGAAATTTACTGTTTAGGTATAGAATCAACTGCTGATGATTTTGGTGTTGGAATATCAACTTGTAGTGGTGAAATACTGGCTAATATTTCAGATGGGTACATACCTGAAAAGGGTGGAATACATCCTAGGGAAGCTGCAAGACATCATGCCATGGTGGCATCTGATGTTTTAGATGAGGCTTTGATTCAAGCTGGAATTAAATCATCTGATTTGAGTCTTATTGCTTTCTCCCAAGGTCCAGGTTTGGGACCTTGCCTTAGAACTGGAGCTACTGTAGCTCGTGCTTTGGCTGCTTATTTGAATATTCCACTTGTTGGTGTAAATCATTCAATTGCTCATGTGGAAATTGGGAAGCTTAAAACAAATGCAACAGATCCAATAACATTGTATGTTTCAGGTGGAAATACGATTATTTCAGCTTTTAATTCTGGTCGATATCGAATCTTTGGAGAGACACTAGATATAGCACTTGGTAATTGTTTGGATGTATTTTCAAGGGAAGCGGGATTGAAACATAAGAAAGGTATTCCCCTGGGGGCTGCTTTAGAAAAATTAGCTCTGGATGGAAATAATCTTGTTTTGATGCCCTATATTGTAAAAGGAATGGATGTTTCCTTTAGTGGCTTGTTAACATCAGCAGTTGCTTTATTGCGACAAAAAAAGTATCGCTTGCAAGATTTATGTTATAGTCTTCAGGAAATTGCTTTCGCTATGGTTTGTGAAGTGACAGAGAGAGCTTTAGCACATACTGAAAAAAAAGAGATTCTGCTAACAGGTGGTGTGGCAGCAAATAAACGCTTGCAGTTTATGCTTAGCTTAATTGCTAAAGATCATGGAGTATCTTTTAATAAAGTGCCTTTGGAATTTGCAACTGATAATGGTGCAATGATTGCATGGACTGGTCTATTAGCTTTTCGAAGCGGTATTGTTACTCCAATTGAAGAAAGTATCGTGAAATTAAGGTGGAGAATAGATAGAGTTGATATTCCTTGGATGAATTAGTTATTTTAAAACTGCTTCAAAAAGGTGCAGAAGCAACTATTAGTCTTGCTAGCTGGTATGAGAAAAAAGTTATTATCAAATCAAGAAAAATAAAAAAATATAGACATCCGCAGTTAGATGAAAGAATCCGAAGATTCAGAACAATACATGAACCACAATTAATTTATGAAGCTAAAAAAGCTGGTGTACCTACACCTACAATCTTTCTTGTTGATACAAAAAATATGTTAATAATCATGGAATTTATTCAAGGAAAGCAAGTAAAACATCTTTTAACAATTTTGTCCACAACTGAAAGATCCCAATTATGTTTTAAGATAGGTGTATTAGTAGGAAAACTTCATTTTTACGGAGTAATCCATGGTGACTTAACAACATCTAATATGCTTCTCGATGATTATGGTAAGCTTTTTTTTATTGATTTCGGATTGGGAGAAAAACAAAATGAGTTAGAAGTTAGGGGAGTTGATCTACACCTAATGAAACGAGGTTTTCAAAGTACTCATAATAAATTTGCAAAAGACTCTTTTAAAGACATAATGAGTGGTTACTCTAATGTTATGGGTAAACCTTTTACAACAAATATTTTAAAAAAAATACGAGAAATAGAACGAAGGGGTCGATATGTTGAAGAAAGAAAGCTCAAATGAAACAAAATTTAAACTTGGCGGAAGATTTGTTTTTTTTGCAACAAATAATATTAACAAGTTTAACGAAGCTCGAGCAATATTAACTAAATATAATATATCTGTAGCTATGTTACGAGTTAAGAACTCTGAATTACAAAATGATAGTCTAAAAGAAATAGCTCAAACAAGTGCTCTTGAAATTTTTAAGAAATATAATTTACCTATATTATTGGAAGATTCTGGGTTATTTATCGATGTTTTAAATGGTTTTCCCGGTCCTTATGCTGCATACGTTTACAAGACAATTGGCAATAGTGGTATACTCACTTTGATGGAGAAAAAAACCAATAGAACAGCAACTTTCAAGACTGCAATTGTTTACTGCAATAGCAAAAATAACTTTAAATGTTTTGAAGGCGAAATTATTGGTGAAATTACTAATAAAAAAATAATAGATCCATCTATCTCTGGGTTTGGCTTTGATCCAATATTTCAGCCTACAGGAAGCCCAAAAGTATTTGCAGCAATGTCTATAGCTGAAAAAAACTTGTTTTCACATAGAGCCAGAGCTATGCATAGCTTTGCTATATGGTATAAACAACACAGTAAATAGGTAAACACGCCTTTTTTCAAATCTTAATAGTTTAATAGATTATGCTATTTATGGGAATTATGACATTGACGATACGGTCTATTCGAGATTTGCTAAACTAATATTTTTTTATTTCATCAATAATATCTGAAAAGTTTGTGTTGTTGAGATTGACTTTCTTTTTTGAAAATGAACCTATTGTCTCATAACCTTTTTTGCTTATTTCAGCAGATATTTTTTTAAGAGTACCTGCTTTTCACAGTACATAAGTACAAAATACTATT
>JAENXI010000107.1 GCA_016649625.1 Candidatus Bathyarchaeota archaeon | reverse complement strand
TAATGTACACTGGAATGGAGTATAGTGCTTCTGGCGTACAAGGAATTAGAGCTTCAATAATTCTATGGGCTCTTGCAGGTCAAATTGATGTTCCAGGTGGAATGTGTTTTAGAATGCCTCAGAATAGTTTTAGAATCAATTCTAATGATCATGTAAAAAATCCTGGTAAACTGAACAAAAGGATTGGGAATGAAAATTTTCCAATCTATGTAAAATACAGAGATGAAGCGCATGCAATTTCCTTGCCTAAATCAGTCCTGAAAGGAGTTCCATATAATATAAAATCTCTAATCCTTCTTGGAGGCTCCATAATTACATCCTGGCCAAATCCAGATTTATGGAAAAAAACACTAAATTGTTTAGACTTTCTAGTTTGTGTTGATAGGCAGCTTACCGCAGATTCAGCATATGCCGATATTATCCTTCCAGCTTCAACATACTATGAAATAGTTTCATATGTGGTGTATGGTTCACTCTTCAAAATTCGAGAAAGAATGATCCCTCCAATTGGTGAATCAAGAAGTGATATATTCATAATAGCCGAACTAGCAAAAAGATTGGGATATGGTCATCTTTATCCACAAACTGAAGAAGAACTTCTACGACATGCTCTTGTTGGATCAGGCTTTAATATAGAGCAAGTCAAAGAATCAGGCGGAATTATAACTAAACCAACAACAATTATGCAATATAAAAAATGGGAAAAAGGATTGTTAAGAAAAGATGGAAAACCTGGTTTTGATACGCCAACAGGAAAGCTCGAAATTTTATCAACAGTTTTAGAAGAGTATGGATATGATCCACTACCAAAATACACAGAACCTCCTGAAAGTCCAATTTCCAGACCAGATATAGCCAAAAAATATCCTTTAGTATTCAATTCAGGTAGCCGAACTAGAACAAGCATCCATACTCAACATCATGGAATCGAAGGCTTAAATAAAAACCATCTTGAGCCAACAGTTCTTCTAAATAGTTTAGACGCTAACGAACGAAAAATTAAAAATGGGCAGATGGTTCAAATCCGTACTCTAAGAGGTGCGGTAAATATGCGTGCAATAGTCACAGACGATATTGTCAAAGGTGCTATTGATGCAAATCATGCGTGCGGAAGTCCAATAGGTCCTAAATCTTGGAAGAGCACAAATGTTAATGTACTTACTGATATCAAACAATATGATCCAATTTCTGGATTTCCTATTTTCAAATCATTGTTATGTGAAGTTGAAAAAATCGATAACTCAACAAAATCTTTAGAAATAATCACTGACGAAATTACAGAAGAAGAACTAAAATATACAAAATTTTCAACCCCTCAGAATTTAATATATTTAGATTATAATGCTACAACTCCCTTATCAGAACCAGTTAAGCAGGTGATGAAAGAGGTCATGGAAATTTATTCTAATCCTTCAAGTGTCCATAAAGGAGGCAAAACAGCTCGTTCATTAATGGAGACTGCGAGAAGACAAGTTGCTCAAGCAATAAACTGCACTGCTAAAAGGATTATATTTACTGGAAGTGGTTCTGAAGCGAATAATCTAGCTATTAAGGGTGTAGTTTATGCGGACAAGAAAAATCGGAAACATATTATAACTTCCAAGATTGAACATCCTTCTGTTTTAGAAACCTGTAAAGAACTTGAAAAGAAGGGGTTTAAGGTAACTTATCTTGAAGTTGATAAATCGGGTATGATCAATCCTGATGATCTTAGACTTTCAATTAATGAAAACACAGTTTTAATCAGTTTAATGATGGTGAATAATATCACTGGAGTTATTCAACCGATAAACAAATTTGTTGAAATTGCTCATAAACATAATGTTTTATTCCATACTGATGCCATTCAAGCTTTAGGAAAAATTGAACTTGATGTTTCAAAGTTGAAGGTTGATCTACTAACATTATCTGCTCATAAAATTCAAGGTCCCAAAGGTGTAGGTGCACTTTATCGCAGAAAAGGAATTATTATTGAACCATTAATTAATGGTGGCGGTCAAGAATTTGGACTTAGATCCGGAACTGAAAATCTGATAGGCATAGTTGGCTTTGGTAAAGCGGCTGAAGCTGTTTCTGCCTCTTTAAAAAAGATGGCTAAACTCGTTTCGATTCGTGACTTTTTGGAAAAGGGATTATCTTCTATTTTCGATGATTACTTCGTTAATGGAGTAGATTCTGAACGTGTACCCAACACTTCGAGTGTAACACTGCCAGGATATAGAGGTGAATCCATCCTGCTAGCAGTGAGCAGACAAGGTATTTTCTTTTCTTCCGGTTCAGCTTGTAGTGCTGGATCTGCTAAACCATCTCATGTTTTACTGGCAATGGGGCTAAGTGAAGAAGAAGCACATTGTTCGCTTCGTTTTTCATTAAGCATAGACCAAACAAAAGAAGATATAGAACATTTATTAACAGAATTAAAAAATATCGTGAAAAATTCGAAAAACATAATTAAATTTGTCCCATGTAGATGAGGTTTCTAAAAACATGATAACTAAAAAAACAATTAATACCACAATAGAAAATAAACAGTTTTTAAAAGACTTTAAAAATGATGTTTTAAAAGGGCTTTCAAACTACAATAAAAGTCTTCCATGCAAATATATCTATGATGAAGAAGGAAGTAAATTATTCAAAAAAATAACCAAACTACCCGAATATTATCTAACTAGATCTGAACTTCAAATCTTCTCTGAAAGTGGCAATTTTTTCGGAAATCTGTTACAGAATTTGACATGCAATATAATTGAATTTGGAGTTGGAGACGGCCAAAAAACAAGAATACTTCTCAAACATCTTACTCAAAATAAAATAGCTTTTCGCTATTATCCGATTGATATTTCTTCAAGTGCCATGGCTGACTTAATAAACACTCTTAAAAGAGACTTTAAAAATTTTGAGTCAAATGGAATTGTTGCTGATTACTCCTGTGATCTAACTTGTTTAAGAAATATGAAAAAGGGTACTAATTTGGTTTTGTTCTTGGGGTCTAATATTGGAAATATGAATTTTAGTCAATCTATTATTTTTCTTAGAAGAATTAGAAGATCCCTAAACGTTGGGGATTACTTACTCATTGGATTTGATCTAAAAAAAGATTCTACAACACTTCAGAATGCCTACAATGATTCTCAAGGAATAAGTGAAAAATTCAACAAGAATTTGCTTAATCGAATTAACATAGAATTAGGAGGAAACTTTGACCTTAACCTCTTTAGTTATTTATCAATTTATGATCTAAAAGAAGGCGCAATTGTGAGTAAGCTGGTAAGTAAAAAACAGCAGCTCGTCAAAATTAGCTCTTTGAATAAAGTATTTTCATTCACAAAGGGTGAGACAATTCATACTGAATCATCTTATAAATATGATCAAAATGATATCCAACAACTAGCTAAAAAATCTGGTTTTTCCATTATAGAAAGCCTTTATGATAAACACCATTTCTTTACCAACTCTTTATGGCAACCAAAATAATATGGCTCAAGCTAAAATAAATTACAAAATTAAGGAAATCCTAAATAGGCTAAGCTAAAGTCGCAAATTAAAAAAAATATTAGGTGGTTAATTTACCCTTTTAGGGTCCACCGGGGCCGCCTTTTGATTTTGAGGCGGATATTACGTCATCAATTCTCATTATCATTGCAGCAGACTCAGCAGCTGATTTTATAGCTTGAACTTTGACCACAGTTGGTTCGATAACACCTTTTTCAATACTGTCCATTAGTCCGCCTTTGAAAACATTTACTCCTTTGTATTTACCATTTGTTTTTTCGTGAGCAGCTCTTAGTTCCACGAGAATATCAATTGATTGTAAACCTGCATTTTCTGCTAGAGTTTTAGGAATTATTTCTACTGCATCTGCGAAAGCTTCGATTGCTAATTGTTCTCTGCCTCCAATTTTAGGAGCATATTTGCGTAATTCTTTAGCTACTTCGATCTCTACTG
>JAENXI010000106.1 GCA_016649625.1 Candidatus Bathyarchaeota archaeon | reverse complement strand
CCTTCTTGTCGGGTGTGATCTCAAGTGCCATACTATTAATCATATATGGAATATTTAATTTCTTTAATTCATCTATGTATCTTTGAGCGTATTCTGGCCCTGTTAATGGTTCATGGAAGATTTCAAGTCCAAAGCCATCATGAATACATTGGGGAAGGATACCACCAAGCCAGTTGTTCCTTTCTATAATAATAAGATTTTGAACACCGTTTTTCTTTGCACTAATAGCAGCGGAGAGTCCTGCTGGACCACCACCGACTACGACTAGATCAACATCTCGAGATGTGAAGTTATTCACTTTTTCGCTTCTCCCTTAATTCTTTTGTTGTCCCGATAAATAGAGGCGAATTTAGGTTCTTCAAATAAATTTCTTTAGGAAACATTCCGTATTCCTCGTTCAGTATTTCGACAATTTTAGGCAGGCAAAAACCTCCATGACATCGACCCATACCAGCTCCTGTCCGATATTTTACAGCAGAGATGGTTCTTGCTGAAAAGGGATTGTTTAAGGCATCTATGACTTCTCTTTTGGATACATGTTCACACCTACAAACCATTTCACCATAGGTTGGATCTCCTTTGATCAGTGAAGCTTGTTGGCTTCTTGAGGATTCACGAAATGGAGTTGTTCTTCTTCTTGTAGGATCAAAATCTATTTTTTCTGTTATATCCTTTCTTTTTTTAATCATTTGAACAACCATTTTTGCAATAGCCGGAGAGGATGTAAGACCAGGGGATTCAATTCCAATCAGGTTAACGAAATTTTCAATATCTTCTCGAATTATGAAATCCCGTGAACCTTTCTCTTCTGGTGGAGTAATCTTAGATCGCATTGCCGAAAAACCATATATGATCTCGTTTAGGGGGATGGACGGAAGTAACTCTTTTGCACCACTCATTAATTGTTTTATCTTCTCTTTTGTTGTTCTCTGGTCTTCTCGCATGTTAATAAATTCTGCGCTAGGTCCTATCAACACGTTCCCTTCTATTGTGGGTGTAAGATGAACACCAAGAACCCCCGCAATTTTTGGTGGTACTGGATAAATCATGCTGTTGATTAGTTCACCACAATTTTTGTCTAGGATAAGATATTCGCCCCTACATGGATAGAGCTTATACTTATCTAAGCCTAACATAGCAGAAATTCTATCTGCGTATAGACCAGCGCTGTTCACTATAATATCTGAGTAGAAAACTCCTTGAGTTGTGGATACTTTATAACCGCTATTTACTTGTTCTATGTTCAATACTTTTGTTTCAACATGAATTTTCACACCGTTGCTTAAAGCATTCTCAGCTAAGGCAATGGTGAAAAGATAGGGGAGCATAATTCCAGCTACTGGAGAATATAATGCTGAAAGCGCATCTACATTTGGTTCTCGTTTCTTTAGTTCTTTGCCTGAGATTATTGTTAATCCTTTGGCTCCATTGGCTTCACCCACAGCTTTTAGGCCCTCTAAGTCTTTGAGTTCCTCGTCAGTTCTAGCAATCACATGTTTTCCGCAGAGTTTGTAGGGTATGTTAAGTTGTTTTGCCAACTTTGGAAACATTAACCGCCCCTCAACACATAACTTACCTTTCAAACTTCCTTTCGGGTAGTAAAGGCCGGTATGAAGAACTCCACTGTTACCTTTACTCACACCACCACACACATCGTTCTCCTTTTCCAAAAGCACAGTTTCAAGATTGAACTTTGCTAATTCTCTAGCGATGGCACAACCAACTACACCAGCTCCAATTACTAATACATCACTTTTACCTCTCACAGTAGTCATCTCGCGGTTTAACAATAATAGAATGTAAAGATAGTATTTGCTATAATAAAAATAATATTTACTTAATTATTTTGAAGGCATGATATTTCACTTCATTTGTTACTCTTTTTTCATTTTTTTTCAATTGGAATAGTGTATTGATTCTAATTTTTTTTTTGAATATGTAGGGGAAAACCATCATTGCTGTTTTCCATTTCTAAAAAATTACTCTCTAAAAGATCGATATAAATTCGATTAAACTCTCCTCAGTTTTTTAGATCAAAAATAAGAAAATTTAATTTTTTAGATACAGAAAATATAAGAACTATTAAAATCATCATCACAAACAAATATGACACCATTATCCAGAATTGGCAATTCAAATTCATCTGATAATTTGCTTTCAGAGTATATAATGAACAACATAAAGTCTGGAGTTGAAGATAAACAATCAAAAACAGATGGAACAAAAAAAGGAATTTGCGTCAAATGCAAAGGATCAAGACTCCTTTGCGGTAAAATTCGCTGCCCATTATTAGTAAGAACTAATTATTTTCTGAAAACTATTTCTTTGATTTCCAGTAGAGAAATTTCTGGAGTTTCCCCTCCCAGTGTTTTTGTTGGCAGAATAGGCTATCCTTATGTTTATGCGGGACCCCTCGTACCCCCCATCCATGAAGATACTAGTCTTTATGATAAACCTGAACAATGGTTTGGAAAATCAATAGACCAAATAGTAGCATTCCGCTCACTCTTAATTCGGGGTAAAAAACGTATTCATGTTAGCAAATTCATGGATGCTGGAAAAATATTTGAAAAAACACTGGATATAGCGCTTGCAGATAATAGTGTAGAAACAGAATTGAAATTTACGAAAAAACCAAAAGATTCAATTTTTCTTGATAATAATGTTCAGCCTTTTGGACCATCAGCTATTATTGAAAAATTACATGTTAACAATTCACGATATGACCATAAATTAGAAAAAGTATTCTATGATACTGATCTAAACTCTACTCAAGCAATTTTGGAACTCTATAATAAAGATGTAAGAGTTACCAAAATTCAGAAAGCATTTAGTGTTGGAGCATTAGGTATAAAAAGAAACAGGCGTCTTGTTCCAACTCGTTGGAGCATAACAGCTGTAGATGATATTATTTCAAAGAACTTAGTGAATATTGTTAAGAGTTATCCTGAAATAAACGAGTTTAGAGTTTATGAATCAAAATGGAGAAAAAACAGTGATCTTCTCAGATCATGAAAAATATGGTGGAAGGTCATCGTATGCAAAAATAGGCGGATGTTATTATTCAGCTCGTTTAGCTGTATGTGAACAACTTATCAAAGAAAAAAGGCAAGCGACTACAATTGTTTTACGTGAAATCCATCCAGGATACATAATGCCTGTAGGCGTATGGCAAGTAAGAGAAAACGTAAGAAACGCAATGAAACAAAAACCTCAATTGTTTGGATCTTTAGATGATTGTTTAAAAGTCATTGGAAAAAAGTTTAATATTTCAATGAATAAATGGATAATGCAGAGCAATATTTTGAAGAATTCGATTTATCAAAAGAAGCTATTAGATTTTTCAAAATAGAAATAAGTTTAAATAAAAAATCTTAAGAACTCTATTTGTCAGGTATACTAAGGGATGTAATGTCAAAACCAACACCTTCAATACCCAAGTTTATTTTGCCTTTTTCAATTTTATCTGAGAGTCGTAATGACCCTTTTACTTCTAAAATGGAATTGGCTACCATTTTTGCTCTCTCTGAGCTCGGAAGAGAAAAAGGGGGAGGATTACTCTCAAAACGTCAAGAAGAAAAAATTGTGTTTATATCAAAAATTGGCTATCCTATTTGGTTAATACCAATTTTCAAAAAACCACTAGTTTTCGATGGATTAAACCGTCAGGATTATAATATGGTCTATGCTAAAATTCCTGATGTAAAAATCTTTATCGAAAATCTCAAAAGGAGTTCTAAAACATGCGAAACATATCTAACTTTTCTATTGGATTACCTAAATTACTTTGAAGCGCCAATTAAAGAGAAAGAGATCTTAATCAAAGGATTAATTAGTGATTCAGATTTCTTAAGTGAATTTGATTCTTACTATCCTAAAACAGGAGAATCAGAAGAGACAGAAAATAGAATTGGATTACTTTCTCCAATCATTCAAAACACAACAATTTCATCTGGATTAGAAGATCTGAAAAATATCTACACCCAAACAAACGCAAACAAAGATGGTTTGTATCGATGTATGAAACT
>JAENXI010000105.1 GCA_016649625.1 Candidatus Bathyarchaeota archaeon | reverse complement strand
CTTCTAGTTAGTTGACAAAATTAGTATAAAAAATATTCTCAAGTATTTTTCTTTCTAAATTTTTCTAAAATCATTTATTTTTCAAAGAAGAAAAATTTTTAACTTAAAAAATGATGAAGACGATGCTTTAAGGTTAATCTGCATCCATTAAACATCATAAATCTTAATATTTTGAAGTTAAGTTTTATTCTTCATTCATCCGATTTAGAAACAGAGTATTCACATAGTCTGATAATGTCATCTTTTGTTTCTTTGCAATTCTTTTTAGAGCTTTATTTACCCCTGTAGAATATTGTATGGCTTTTTTTGGTTTATTTACTATAAATGATGGTAATCCTAAATTTCGTCCAACTTGTCTTAAAACAAGTTTTCTTAAGGATAGGGGATTGCATTCTAGTTTTAGAGCAAGAGGCAATTTAAGAGCAAACTCCACAAGTTCAGATGAGGCAAAAGGTAAACGAAGATCTACTCCATGAAAATTGCAAATTTTCATATCTCTCTCAAGATTATTTGTATACATGTTTGAAATGTCGTCAAACATTTTATGCCTCACGCTTTCTTGAGAAACTGAAAGATATTCGTTGACATAGCGTTTGTATCCTCCGAAAAGTTCATCTGCTCCTTGTCCAGCGAGTAACACTTCCAATCCTTCTTTTGCAGCATTTTCAGCTAGCCAATAAAATGGTATTCCAATACTTACTTTGATAGGATCTGGGTCTTCAATTATCCACAGGATTTTTGAGACGATTGTTTGAACATTTTTCTCTGAGTATTCATAAATTTTAATCGGCAGATTTAGAGTTTTAGCTACTTTTTTCGCTTCTTCAATTTCAGACAGGTTATTTAAACTGACGTAAATCAATTCTACTTGTTTCACGTATTTCTTTGCCAGAAAAGCGATTAAACTACTGTCTAATCCACCAGAGAAAGCTATTGCACATTTTGTTAAACCACCAATTTGAGAATATAGAGATTTATCTAAAATATTTAGTAAGATTTTCGCAGCGTTTTTTAAATTTATTGAGACGGGATCAGAATAAATAAAATTCTTTACAGATTTGAATTTTAAACCAGATTGGTTTACAATTCCGATGTTTCCTGGTGGAAAGGATATAGGATTGTTTATTTTCAGATTCCACAAAATTTTTTTGTTGGAAGCAAAAGCGATATGAGTTTCGTTTTCACCGTAGTAAAATGGTTGTATTCCAATCGGGTCTCTTCCTAAAATAAGTTGGTCTTTTTTTATAATACCAAATACAAAAGCACCTTCTTGTTTTAGTATTAAGTCTTGGGCCATATGGATATGATTTATTTCAGATTGTTTCTTTAAATTATTCTTAATTATTACTTTTTGTTGTTTTGAAGAATATAAATTGCTATCAAACACCAGAAACGCATTATCTAAAATCTTGTGAGTATGTGGTTTTTTCCCCAAATCCTTAGAAAAAAAATACCCAATAACCATTGTTGAATTATTTTTAAAGTTTTTAATAGAAAGAAAATTTTTTCCGCAAAAAAACTTTGAGGGTGTAACTATTTCAAATGTCGTATAACTATCGTTGTTTACTAAGTTAAGTGTAGAAAGTAATGTACTAACTGCATTGTTGCTTTGTTTAGCTACAATGGCTATTGTTTCTTTGATTCTGAATTTGCCTCCACAATATAGATTTATTTTTTGGATAGGTAAAATATTAATGTTTAATCAACATAAGTTTTATTCGAGGGAATAATAATTTGCCTATTTTACCAATAGATACAGGTCGCTATGGAACATCTCAAATGTTAAAGGTATTTGAAGAAGATTCACGAGTTCAAAGATTACTCAATGTCGAAGCAGCTTTGGCATTGGCTCATGCTGAAGTTGGCAATATTCCTCTTTCAGACGCAAAAAAAATCTCGGAAATGGCTTCAGTTAAATATGTTAAAGTAACTCGGGTAAAACAAATTGAAAAAGAAATAAAACATGACATCGCCTCTTTGGTTCGTGCTTTAGCTGAAGTCTGTGGACCTAGTGGTGCATATGTGCACCTAGGTGCAACAAGCTATGATATTGTAGATACCGCTAATGCACTTCAATTAAAAGATGCAACTAGCTTAATTGAACAAAAACTTTTAGTGCTAAAAGAAATCTTGCAAAAAAAAGCAGTTGAATTCAAGGAAACTGCAATGATAGGGAGAACTCATGGACAACACGCTCTTCCGATCACATTAGGTTTTAAGTTTGCAGTTTGGGGATATGAGGTCATTAGACAAATTGAAAGATTAAACAATTGTCATAAACGGGTCTTTGTGGGAAAAATAAGTGGAGCCGTTGGAACCCAGGCAGGCTTAGGTGAACATGCTGAACGTATACAAGAGCTTGTTATGAAACGACTAGATATTCATGCTGCCGAAATTTCAACTCAAATAGTTCAAAGAGATCGATATGCTGAATTTGTTTACATATTAGCGATTATTGCTTCATCATTAGAAAACTTTGCAAACGAAATTCGAGAATTACAGAGGCCAGAAATTGGGGAACTCTTTGAAGAATTTGAAGTAGAAAAACAGGTAGGTAGTTCGACTATGCCGCATAAAAGAAATCCGGAAACTTGTGAGAGAATCTGTGGCTTATCTAGAATTGTAAGGAGTTTAACTATCCCAGCACTTGAAAATATTGTAACGTGGCATGAAAGAGATCTAACTCAATCTTCTACTGAACGGTTTATTTTCCCTGAGACTTGTATTTTAACAGATTATCTTCTCCATTTGATGATTAAAGTTGTAAAAAATTTACGTGTTGATAAAAAAAGAATGCTGAAAAATATGAGTCTCACTCAGGGGCGAACTATGTCAGAAGCGGTTATGATGCAAATGACAAAAAAAGGAGTAAGTAGACAAGAAGCTCATGAATTACTAAGAAAATTAACCATAAAGAGTGAGGTCGAAAAAAAGGATTTTAAAGAAATTTTGCTCGAAGACGAGTTTGTTTCAAACATTTTAAGTGAAAACGATATCGATAGTTCATTAGATCCAAAGAATTATTTGGGTACAACTATAAAACAAGTCGAAAGATTCTCCAAGCTAGGTTAGTATTCTGAAAGAAATCCTTGTTTCCATTCTTTACCTTTTTCTATGTTTTCCAACTCGTCTTTATTTAGAAAAGCTCCTACTTGCTCCTTGAGTTTTCTTGCCAATCCAGGTCCTATTAGGGGTAGATCCGTTAAATCTTTAAAGGGAGCTAATTTGATATCGTTAATTGTGCGATATCCTTTATTAAATAAAATACGTCCACGAACTCGACCCACACCTTCCAATTTGACAATGGCTAAGAGTTCTTTCTTTATTCCCCTTGAAACCCTCGCATGCAACTCTGAAGATAAGCTTAAAATCTTTTCGCATCCATAAAGTTTTGCTAAATTTGAGGTTGCATGGAGTAGCCATTTTGCATTTTCGATTGTCCTGAATAGATCACCAGGTTGAATTCCAAATTGTTCGATTAGATTATCTTCACTTTCTTCTTCTATCCAACTTTTCAAAACTTTTGCAGTTTTAAATTCACCTAGAAATTCTTGAAAAGCGATGTGATCATCCCACTCATTAGGAATAGTAGTAAAGAATTCATCCTTATGTTTCTCCATAAGAAACGCTAACTTGTCTAACTCATGTGAATAAGGTCTCATTATAGGACCCATGTCAGGTGTATGAGTAATTAAATGAAAAAGACTCAAGCTAGTTAATTGTAGAGGTTTTTGTTTTAGTGCATCCCGGATTATTACACCTGAAAGAGGATCTATGTAAAGTTCACTAACTCTTTTTCCTAATTTAGTTGCAACTATATGGTCTCCATAAAGGTCCAACATTTCCTCGTCATAAAGATATTGAAGAGTTTTTGCGATTATTCTCTCAATGGTTTTTAGGTCATATTGATGCGCATAGAAAGTCTTGCCAAAAAAGGCGTAGACACCGTTTTGTGTATCAGCAAAACCAGAAGCAATTGTTGATAACACATGAGCTCGGATTATTTTTTCAACAGCAAGTTTTGACCATATTTTTTCAGTATCAGAAAGAA
>JAENXI010000104.1 GCA_016649625.1 Candidatus Bathyarchaeota archaeon | reverse complement strand
TTTTAGATAAATTGCGCAATATAGTCACCAATTTTTTTTCGGGATTTGGAGTATTTTTAGCTTGACTAATTCGTCTAGCTTCTAAATTCAGAACTTTATGGCAATTGATACATCTAGTTAGAACAAGCTCAAATCCATTAAGAATATCTAATCGTCTTTGAGTATATCGTCTTTGCTTAAAATGATCACATAGAACCTTTCTTATCACGATTAACTCATCTTCTCCCATTTTCATCTCCCAATAACAAATCTTAGAGCAGCATAAATAACTCTTATGAAAGAATCTTCTATTGAAAAAAAACGAGTGTATTACATTTTTCAATATAGACAATATCAAAATCAGAGAAACAAATCTCATCATAAATGGAATATGAAATTTAATATTTTTTGTTTTTCCTCTAAAGAATTAACAACTATGTCAGGAAATTTGTTTTTAACTTCATTTGTATTATAAACACCTGTTAGAACTGCTATACAAGACATTCTCGCTTGTTTAGCTGCTTGTATACCAAAGACAGAATCTTCAAAAACTACACATTTTTCAGGGATAACATAAAGTTGTTTTGCACATTTTTGAAAAATTTCAGGATGGGGTTTGGCATTAATAATTTCATTAGCTGTTATTACAGAATCAAAAATATTAGACAAATCAAACTTTCGTAACATGAAATCTATAAAGTCTCTATTGTTCATGGAAGCTAACCCCATTTTTACCCTGCCTTCAAGAGATTCTAATAACTCTCTAGAACCAGCAAATAATGTGATATCTCCATTTAGCTCGATTGAGAATTGAACTTTTTTTCTTACAAGAAACTCAAGTAAACTTTTATCAAAACGCACATTTTTAAATTTTAATATTTCTCTAAAAGTTTCAATTGAGCCAATTCCAATTAATCGTTCAATGAAAGAATTGCTTATTTTACAATCAATTTCGTTAAGAGCTCTTTGAAATGCCATTACTATTATTTTTTTTGTATTAGCTAAAGTACCATCCCAATCAAAGATCACTGCTTCAAACATTTCAACACTCATTTTTACAAGTTTGATTATACATTTAGTTTTTCACGAATCAATTGACTTTTCTTTGTTGCTGCTTCAACAGCATTCATTAGTGCTTGTCTAATCTGACTGCCTTCAAGCTCATATATTGCTTCAATAGTTGTGCCTCCAGGTGTTGTAACCATGTCCTTTATTTTTGCAGGGTGTTCCTGAAGATCTAAAACAAGCTTACCAGTCCCTAAAACTGTTTGAGCAGAACTATTCAGAGCAATAGTTCTTGGTAATCCAACTTTCAAACCTGCATACATGAGACTTTCTATAATTATTGAAAGATACCCTGGGCCACTCCCACTAAGTGCAGTTATCGCATCCATATACTTCTCATCTACTTCTTCACAGATACCTAAGAAATTTAATAATTCAATAACTCTTTTTTTATCTTTCTGATTCACATTTTCTCCACAACAATAAGCTGTGTAAGAAGCTTGAACCAAAGCAGCTACATTAGGCATTATTCGAACAATTTTGGCTTTAGGAATAAATTTTTTTAAGAAGTTCAGGGGAACAGTTGCTGCTACTGAAATCACAAGTTTTCCATCAACTTCAGTTTTAATTGTTTTTAAGACATTTCCAATATCGCTTGGTTTGACGCTAATAAAAATTATATCTGAATTAGAAGCAGCCTCTAGATTATTTGCGGTTGTTAATATGCCCATTTTTTCCAGCTCTTGGAGTCTTTTAGGTCGAATGTCAGCCGCGATTATTTTGTTAGAACAACCACTTTTTTTGAGACTTTTTATTATTGCTCCTCCCATCATTCCTGTTCCTATAACTGCAATACTATCTTTCATTTCAGCACACTCTCGCTCTAACTATCAGTTATTTCCTCTTAAATCTTTTTTTTCGAATCTAATAAACAACACATTTGAAAGATTATTGTTCTTCAGTTTTAATCAAAAAGTAAGTATTTTATTTGAAAAATAATTCAGCCAACTAAGACCATGAAAAGTTTTCAAAGTACTAATCTTGATAATTATTAGGTTGTTTTTAAGACTAGTTCTTTTATAAGCTCCTGGATAGTTAGTGCAGAGGCATTTGATCGTATCCCTCTTGAATTAAAATGAGTTGGAATGGCTCGAAATCCCTTTTCACGTAATTTTTGAACCAATGAAAAAACTGACGGAACAGGGAGAGACAACTTGTCGCTAATCTTATCAATGACATAATAAGTTGCTGCTTCAGCCATTTCATCCTTGACAAGAGTAATCATCTTACTTATTTTTCTACTATTTCGAAGAGCAATATGTCTATTTTCTTCAGCTAATAACTCGCAAAAATGCTCTTCAAAAATTTCTCCAAGCCAGAGAGGTCCTGCCCAATCCATTTCTGAATTGCATTCTGGACAGTTTTCAATATTTTTTGAAAACGGATTTTTTGTGAACTCACGATGAAAACAATTAAAACAATGAAGTACATACCCTAGAGTCCCAATACTTGCGTCTCCTTTTTTAGCACCATATTTTATCTGGGTGTAAACTCGAATATAATGATCATTGGAATGACTAAAAAGTACTCTAAGTCCAATATCATATTTAGCCGCAGTAGCAGCAACACATCCAGTCAAAAGTCGAATAGCGAGCTCATGACAATATTCTGTTCGCAAAGGTTTACCCCCATATTTTCTTTGACAAGCTCTTGAATGCACTCCACACAAAGGAGCTAAATCAGTTGCAGTTAACGCTAATAGACCATTATTACGCAAAGCTCTAAGACTTGTATCCAAATAAGGCACAGGAGAGCCAAAAGGATCCACATCAATCACATCAAATCTTTTGCGAGGAACCCCGTATTGACTTAAAAGCAAGTTTGCTTCCATATGATTTACTGAAATAATCTCTCCCAAACCGTTCAGCTTTACATTAAGATTTGCCAATTGAATAGCTTTTTGATTAATGTCACCAATTACAATTTGCCTAATATTAGAGACTTCAACTCCTAAACGAACAGCTCTAATACCTGAACTAGTTAATGGCTCACAAATAGAAATCTCTTTATCAATCATTTTTTGGTAGGTTTTAACTACTAAAATAGCAATATCCCGATTCAATTCCATAACAGGATTATAGAAAACTGGAGCTTTAGAAGGAGTATAATCTGAAGCTTTTGATACAAAAGCATCAAGTTTAGGTACAATAACTTCTACTTTGCCTTCTTGCACCTTTTCGGTAGGAAAGGTATCATCAAAAGTTTCAATCATAATGTGATTTACTCCAACTTTGGAATTCTATAGTCTGAAGTTTTTGAGCTTATTAGACTTCTGGTATGTCTTTACCTTTTGGAAATCATACTTTGGGTTAACGTCTTAAAATAATCATTCTTTATTTAGCTTTCAAATAATGGAATATGTAATCCAAAAAGCGTCGATAAGTTTTTATGTTTCGCTTAAGTCTCTAAGGTAGTTACTTAAAAACGCAATGTATTAGGATTGATGGGCTAAAAATGGTACGAAAGGCGAGAATCCGCTTAACAAGCACCGATTATTTAAAACTGGAAGATGTATGTGGAGAACTTAAAGCAATAGCCCAAAAAACAGGCGCTAAGATTAATGGACCCGTACCCTTACCTACAAAAAGACTTAGAGTACCTACTTTGAAAGCCCCCTCTGGAGAAGGAACACCTACATGGGATAGATGGGAAATGCGTATCCATAAGCGGTTAATTGATATTGATTCAGAAGAACGTGTAATGAGAAGAATCATGCGTATTCGAGTACCTGAAGAAGTTCATGTTACAATTGAATTAATATAGTATCATCAAAATCAATCAATATTTCTCTGTTTAAATAAGGTTAAGAGAAATCTATTTTAATAATTTTAAAAGATTTATTCTTTTGATTAGGTCATTTTTTTAAGTAGTTTATAATTTTTTTAATAAAGAGAATATGATATAATCAATAGAACTGCACTAAAAATGAAAGAAACTGACCATATTTTCTTATCCCAATTGAAAATTTTAAAACCATCTAAAATTCCAAATGGAATAAGATTAAAGAGAGCTATGTATGA
>JAENXI010000103.1 GCA_016649625.1 Candidatus Bathyarchaeota archaeon | reverse complement strand
GTTAGACGCTGATTCAAGTTCTTGACTAATAAGTTCTATAGTGGCTCTGCAAATTGGACACGTGATCATCTTACTGTTGGAATGTGTACTTGCTAATTTGCTGAAGTGCATAATCCTGACTTAATTTTTAATTTCTTTTAAGACTTGTTGCACACTTATCAATGTCTGAAAACTCCTTAGATAAACAAGTTCTCATTTAAACAAGAGGCATTAAACGCTTTTTAGCTTGCGCGCGCGCATAATTTTTCGGTTTAAATGAAAATTGCTAACTTTTATATGTGCCAAATCCTACTGCTGATTAAGCATAAACCACCCATTCGCCATATTTCACTTCTTTTTCCGTAGGAAGTTTCAATTTTGGTCTGGTGCTTTTGCTAATATGCAATATTGAATTTAGGAGAAATGAGTAGTGAACATTCTGTTTCTACAGCCTCAGCCGGGCATACGAAACCTAAAATATGCACTGGCGTTTAAGAATAGGGGATTTGATGTCAATATCATTCACGGTTACACATGCAAAACCTTAACCGAATACTATGGATACGGCGATGAATACTTCAAGAAGTTCGTCAAACTGGATCTAGAAAATTTAGAGAGGGATATCAGGAGAGTGATGAAAAGTTATCACATCGATCTTATACACAGTCATAACGCCCCCGATTACTTAACAGTCGCTGCAATAAGGGCCGTAGATGACACACCAATTATACATGAGAACCAAGATACCATCTCCCTCCGGAAAACACCATACTTTCCAGGTGCTTATTCAGAAAATGATGTAAAGAAGCAATTGATGAATGAGAAGGTTGCAAACGAACAGTGCAACGCAAGGATACACGTCACTGAAGAGATGTTGGAGTACATCAGGAAGAAATATGGATCGAAAAGAGACATAGTTTTCTACAACTACATGTCAGAATCCATGATGCCAAACTCTTTCAAAGAGAAACTATCAAAGAAGGATGGCAACGTGCACATTGTTTATGAAGGCAGCCTTTCAAGTTTTATTGGCGACCACTACGATCTAGCAGAAATATTCGAAGGCATTGCCAGTCATCAACTGCACATTCATATCTATGCGGCAAACTCGAACTTGGATTACAAGAACCTGGCTGAAAAAAATAGTTTCATTCATTATCACGGGCATTTAGATCCAAGGCAATTGTTTGAGGAGATAACAAAGTATGACTTTGGCTGGGCAGGATTCAACGATGCAAAAAACAAACCACATATGGACGTTGCATTGCCAAACAAAACGATGGAATACCTTGCATGCGGCTTGCCCACACTATCTTTTCCTCATGAGGCACAAAAACGTTTCATAAAGAAATATGGAATTGGCCTAATCATTGACGACTTGGAAACGTTGCCACAGAAGTTATCAGATAGAAATCTCCTGAAAAAGGTTCAAGAAAACGTTTTGAGAAAGAGACTCCACTTCACCTTTGAGAAAAATATAGGCAAAGTAATCGATCTTTACCAGACATTGGCTTGACCGAAGTCGTAATGTGTGCATTTAGGTTTTTTACAATTCCAATGTTATAGGAATTGTTGCGCACGCTCACCAATAGGAACCTACTTCCAATCCTAGTTACCTTGAACTTCACGTGATCTCCTTGCTTGGTGTTCGGCACGCATATGATTTTATTACCAACTTTATTAGATCTTGTGAACGCGCGCGTATTTGATGTTTAAAACTGGATGCACGCACGCATCAATATAGCTTCAAAATTTATATATTCCACGAGGTAACGCAGAAGTGGTGTTTACTGCAAATTGTTTTCGGATCTTTTAGCAATGGAGAACCTGATTTTTGTTGGAACAGCTTTGATAATCGTCGCTGGGACGTTCATCGCTGACAGGTTGATTCGTAGAGCAATATCCAGATATGCAAAGCGTCTAAAAATAGATCCTCACGCTTCGAATATTCTCCAGTTAATCTCTAGAATAATAGTTTTTTCTGTTGGTGTGGTTGCTATCCTTAGCCTCTTTGGCGTGGGTACTGACTGGTTCATCGGAATCTCAGCTCTAACAGGAGCAGCAATAGGTTTTGCTTCCACCCAAACTGTGGGAAACTTTTTGGCCGGTCTCTACCTTATGATCTCGAGACCGTTTATGGTAAGAGATTATGTGAAAATAGGGGACGTTGAAGGAGAGGTTCGGGAAATAACGATCAATTACACGAAGATTTACACTCCCACCTATAACATCACGGAGATACCAAATAGGAAAGTTTTGGATAGCATCATCCTCAACTATTCTGGAATAAAAGACGTAATCGACTACTCTTTTCCAATGGGATTCCCCCATCTTAATAATATATCTAACAAAGAACTGTTGAACGAGTGTTTCAAACCGACTATTGAAAAGTTTTTCGGTGAACATAAAGATGTACTATCGAAAAAGCCGGAGGTAAGTATGTCCAAGATGGATAGGCTTGGAAGGGAGTTTATGATAAGAATGTTCTTTCCGGAAGGAAGAATTAACGACTTTTATGATATCCAACCCGCTCTCATGCAGGAAATAGTAAATTGCTGGGACTTTTTTAAAGCAAAAAAAGCTTGATGAACCAATGTGTGGGCATCGCGAGCTTCAAGGCTTTAACTTTGAGGGCGCGCATAAAATGTGGATTGTTTGGGGTTAAATTTTGACCTCAAACTCAAACGTGGTTTCACATTTCTTAGAAGAGGGCATTTGTATCAGTTTTTTTAGGTTGTTGATTTCGATTTTTTTTGTTCTAGTTATCAGTTGAGAAAAGTTGGCTTTTGCGTCGGAACCTAGTGTAAGCATAGTTACGCCTTTGTGGGATAGTGTTATTGTTACTCCTTGGTTTTTTAGTTCTTCAGCTATGGTCTTGAGTTGTTTTAGCAGTTCCAGAAATGATGTAGTTTTAGTGTTGTCTTTTAGTAGCTCTTTTAGGAATTTGTTATCGATTATGTTTAGATCTATTTGTTTGCTTTTGACTGTTAATTGAATTAGTTTTTGGTTATTGGCTGATAGGTTGATTTCTCCGGATTTTAGTATTTGAGTTAGGAGTGTTAATGTTTGCAAATTTGCACCATTTGTGATAGGATCACTTTTTTTCTGCGACGTATTGAACATCCAAGACAATTGAGCCGTTGATTTTGGCCTTTAACAACCCTACGTCTAGGGTTAGATCTTGGAAACTGAGTTTGATATCTGAGCCTTTTCCTGCCAATTTGTCAATCAATTTTATGATTGTATCACCCATATCTGTTGTAGAATGAGACATATAATTTCACCATTAACCACTATAATTTTGGTGATATAAAAACTTCTTTTGGTCAAAAATTTATTTTTCATTGATTTATAAGTAACAATTTGGGTTTTGGGTTTTAGCAACCAAAATTCGTAACGGGCTTTCTGACTTGTTATACCAGCAATGCACTACTTTCGCTGGGCTGTGAACAATTGTATCTTTACTAATTTCCTTTTTTTCATCCCCAATTTCTACTATTCCCTTGCCCTCAAGAACATAAAAGAAAACATCTACCGGAGTAGTATGCCTTTTTAATGACTGGCCTGACTGTAGAGTCAAAATCATGACTTTTGCGTTTTCATGAGTATAAATTGGTCTAGCATCCACTCCATGAGGATTCTTCATAATCGCCGTTTCACTAACTTTTGTTATCTCCAAAATAACACCCTCTCCAAAGTAAAAACTCAAAGCCAAATTTAATAATTCTCATTTTTTCATTGAAAATCACTATATTTTACTGGTAAATTAGGGTGCGAATCCCATACTCAGCTCTGGTTAGGTAAAGAAAAATTAGTTGCCAAATACAAAAACCGACCCATTCAAAAAATGAACAAGTTAATCCAATCAAAGTAATTGCGTCAACTTTTGGAATTGATTCTGAATTTGAATACCAGCAACAAATTGCTGAGGATTGTATAACTCGCATCATTCAATACCTTGAAAATGGTTATTCCCCTTGATTTAACCGAAGTCGTAATGATCACATTTAGGTTTTTTACACGTTCAATATTATAGGAATTGTTGCACGCGCTTACTAGAATTTTATGTTTCTTACGGCATTACTAGTACCGGC
>JAENXI010000102.1 GCA_016649625.1 Candidatus Bathyarchaeota archaeon | reverse complement strand
CCCTAAACTACATATGATAATTGAACTATCTCTCAAATGGATGTCGCCTTTAAAATTTACAATTTTTAACAGCCATAGTTAGGGACAAAAAAATTCTATTATAATCAGGACTATTTATCACCAAACTTATGGTTATTAGAAATGAAAACCTTTACTTACCAAAATACTTAACAAACTACTTAACAATCTACTTAACAAATTATTATTACTAATACTTTATATTAGGGCATATCTAATATTTAATACTAGGAATCTAAATGAATAGTATAAAAATCGAATGGCAAAAAGGAGAAAATTGGCATTCAATCAGATTACCAGTCTTATTCAGCAAAACAGGATTTTATTATGTCTGCAATTCCAAAAACACAACTCTCATTTGGAAAAATTTTAGCGAAGGTACTCCCGTAATAAGTAGGGATAAAACAAACGACAAATGGCAAAAAGTTGGAAGAATCGCCCAATACAAACACATTTTCTTGGGAGAAGGAAAGAGCTACACTGAACACCTTGATGAAAAACATAAAGATAACATACAGAGTTACCTGCAGGATCTAATACCAAATATAGAGGCGTAAAAAAAATGAATAAAGCAGAAGGTAAACTTCGTAAGTCATCAAGAGGGAATACAGGTTTATTGTTTCTGCCAAGCCATTTAATGCTGGATTCAACTTTTCCGTTCAAGGACATACCTTTAATAGTTAAAATTCGTATCGAAGGGAAAAAATTAATAATTGAACGATAATCAGTTAAAATTTTTTTCTTGAACAAACCCCAAAATTAATTTAAAACTTCTCTTCAACAGTTTAATGTGGGAGAAAAAACGAATAAAAAATGTTTAGTAGTACACTCAATTTTAATAACTGTTCTTGTAACGTTAGCTTATCTTATTTTAAATGATACAACACCTATGATTGTTTCAAAAGATTGGGTAGGAATAAGTTTACACGCCTTATCTGAAAATGAAGCTCAATTGGTTGTTGCGAGTAGCGCAAGTTGGTACATTATATAGACTATGAGGGAGAAATTGAACAAGCACAATACATGCGTGATTCCATTGATTATTTCGAAGGAAAAATTACAAAGTTTTTCTGGTATTCCTGGGTAGATAACGATTGGGAAAATAAAAATTTTGGATTAATTGACAATAGAAAACCGTGACCCGCATATTACGAATTACAAAACTAGATCAAATGAAACTCCAGCCTGAAAAGGATTGAAAACTAGGGATAAAAATTGCCTTTCCAACATATGGAGAAATCACACTAACAACTCCTCTTTTGCATAAATTTGATTTTAAAAAAAAGAAACTAAATGAAACTATAGTATTTTGTTGCCAACCACTTCACTTTTTCAAAACCATAAATATCAATCAGGGGCTCAATAACTTTAGAAGCACATTCATCATCAATCTCAACTCCAATTACAGAACCACCAACAGAGTAAACCAGTTCAGTGGAAGAATTCTTGCAACTATTTTCAATAGAACAAAAATCACCCTCATTCTTAACTATCCAAGATGATTTTCTGCCATCAACAAAATTGGCTTTACAAATAGCTTCTCCAACCAGCATAGGAGAATTTTTTTGTATTACAGTAAACAACAATCATAAACTAAACCTCAAACTAAAACAAAATAAGAAATAGATAAAAAGAAAAAATATGTCAATTAAATCAAATTATTTTGAAATATTAAAACCATATGATTGGAACTGCATCCCATGCATGAGGAGATATCTCCCTCTAAAATCCCTTTGTTTATTTGATTAATAGTTATATTTAATTAAATTTGAACATTTGTAAGGTCACAACACAAAAAGCTATTAATATATAAGTGTGTTATATTTGTTTTAGGGATATCATGAGATTCAACTGTCAATTTTCTGTCAGAAATTTACTTCCAGCCTTCAGAAGTATCATCACCAAACAACTCATAAACAAACATAAACTAACTCAAACCCAGGTAGCATTTAAACTAGGAATAACTCAGGCAGCTGTAAGCAATTATATAAATTCTAAACGTGCTGCAAAATGTAGAAAAATGTTAGGAGACGATTTTCTACCTGTTCATTCTTTGGCTTATGCAACTGCAGAAAAAATAGCAACCGGAGAAACTAACATAGACGAGATAAAAAAGGAATTCTGCAAAATATGCATAGAATTAAGGGAAAAATATGTTGAAAATTACAATATCTGACCAAAAATAGTTCAGTAATAACCTGTAATTTCATAATTGGGAAGAACAATGGACAGGCTTCTTGATTATTGGAACATGTTTGTATGCATTAAAAATTAATAAAATAATTTCTCAATATAGATCTACTACATAATTACGACTTTCTAAGAGTTACCATAAAGAGTTTCCTTGGAAGCTCACCTTCCTCAAACTCTTCAAAACCAACTATATTAAATCCCTTTGAGAGAAATTCTATTTTTTCCTTGTCAAAAAAATGAACAATAAACCCTTCAGTTTCATACATATCCACTCCTCTACGAATCCCTTTTTGATAATGAGCATCACCCTTATGCCTCACAGTGTAAACAACAAGTCCTTTTGGTTTTAAAACTCGCCTGATTTCTTGGAATATTAACTCTAGCTGATTACTACTTAAAGCCATACAAAAAAGCATATGTGAATAACATCCATCAAATGTTTCATCTGGAAAAGGTAATTTTTCTCGTACATCATGACAGGAAGGAGTAATGTATTGTGATATGTGAAGCTGAGAGGCTATCTTCTTAATTGTTTGAACACTGTTATCACAATAATCTAAAACATCTACATGAAATCTTCTAGTGCCAAAAAAGATTGTATCTCTTCCATGACCTCCACCCAGTTCCAGAATCTTAGCTGCTTTTTCTTTTTGGAATAACTTAGCTGCTTTGATTGCTGAATAACTTGGTTTTTTACCAAAAAGAAGAGGTTCTTCACAATATGTTTTTTTCCAATGTTGTTTTTGCTCATTTAGAATTCTAGTTTGATTATTGTTTTCATTTTTCATGGCAAATATATTCCTTCAACTTTGTCCAATTCTTATTTTTTCCAAAATCCTCTCTTGTTTAACTTCTTGCCAAAGTAAACTAATAAGAGCATTGTTGGAACCTCCCAAAACAAACCCATAGTAGTTCCAAGAGCAGCCTGCGAACCTACACCATAAAGACTTATCGCAGTTGCAATAGCGATTTCAAAATGACTTGAAGACCCAATAATAACGGAGATAATTCCTTCTCGGTATCTTAGACCTGCAGATCTTGTTACTAACAAATTAATACTAAGGATGAGGAAAAAACCTACAAGCAATGGAATTGAAACTAAAATCATCAATTCTGGATTTTGAATTAATACTTGTCCATTTAATGAAAATAAAACTATCAAAGTTGCCAAAAGTGCAATCACAGCAATATTTCCCATGGCTGGTCTAAAAATTTCTTGGAACCACTTAGCACCTTTACGAGCATTAAGAACCTTTTTTGAAATTATTCCTAAAAACAATGGTGCACCAATGAAAACAAGAACTGACATTACAAGAGCTAATCGATCTATTGGAATATTTTGTGCACCTGTTAGTATTGCAACAACTAGAGCATAGAGGAAAATTAAGGTTATCGTGTTTAGACTGGTATTAATTACATTTTGTTCTTGGTTTCCTTTAGCAAGAGCTCCCCACACGCAAACCATTGCGGTGCATGGGCTCGATCCAAGAAGTATAAGCGCTACGATTAACTGGTCATACCCTGATAAGAAATAGTAGGCAAGAAAAGCATGTATTAGAGGCGCCCATATCCAGTTTGAAAGTAGTGTGAGGATAATTGGTTTTGGGTTTTTTGCCATTTTTTTTAATTCACTAAACTGTAGGTTTAAGAGTGCTGGATACATCATCAGGAAGAGTAAAACACCTATTGGGATTGATATTCCGGAATATTGAAGATCATTAATCGCATTACTTAATTGTGGAAAAACTTGAGATAATGCTAATCCGATCATCATACATGCTAAAACCCAAATAGCAAGATACTTTTCAAAAAATCCAAGATGAAGTTCAAATAATTTACTCATAATTTTTTCTCCAAACTTGTGAT
>JAENXI010000101.1 GCA_016649625.1 Candidatus Bathyarchaeota archaeon | reverse complement strand
GACCAAAAGAGTATATAGATTTTGACGATCCTGAAGATCCAAAAGTTTTAAAAACGTTAATTGAAGCCACAGGTGCAATTTGTTTAGACTACATGAATAAGACAGAATGTTGCGGTGCACCAAGTGTAGGTGTTAATGATAAAGTCGCGTTAATGCTTGCACGTGATAAATTGGATCATGTAAAAACTGTTGGCGCACAAGTCTTAATTACATCCTGTCCATTTTGCCATATAATGTTTGATACAAATGAGTTGCGTATTGAGAGGATGTTCGCTGAGACATATGGCATTCCAGTATTACACTATCCTCAACTTCTAGGATTAGCAATGGGTATGACTCCAGAGGAACTTGCTTTCAAAGAACTCAGAGTCGATACTTCAAAAATACTAAAACAAGTAATGTAAGGAGCAAAATAAAATGAGCGAAAATAAACTAAAAATAGCCTTCTATTGGGCCGCGAGTTGCGGTGGCTGTGAAATAGCCGTTTTAGATATCAATGAAAGAATACTTGAAGTAGTTCAAATAGCAGACATAGTTTTTTGGCCTGTAGCCATGGACATCAAATATAAAGATGTTGAAAATATGTCTGATGGATACATTGATATTACATTCTTTAATGGCTCAATAAGAAATTCAGAACAAGAATACATGGCAAAACTACTAAGGAAAAAATCTAAAACAGTAGTTGCCTTTGGATCTTGTGCTCATGAAGGGTGTATCCCGGGACTAGCTAATTTACATAATAAACAAGAAATTTTTGACACAGTTTACATAAAAGAAAAATCTGTTTTTAACCCAGAAGGGACAGTGCCAAAAACTGAAACCAAAGTAAAAGAAGGCATTCTCAAGCTTCCCGAGTTTTATGATACAGTAAAAACTTTAGATCAAACGGTAGAAGTAGATTATTACTTACCTGGCTGTCCGCCACCAGTAGCGCTAGTATCTAATGCAATTGATGCTATTGCACAAAACAAACTACCAGCAAAAGGTTCAGTATTGGCACCACTCAAAGCTGTATGTGATGAGTGTGAAAGGACAAGAGAAGATAAAAAAATTACTAAAATATATCGTGTTCACGAAAAAGTATCTGAACCCGAGAAGTGTCTTTTGGAACAAGGGATAATTTGCATGGGACCTGCAACCCGAAGTGGATGCGGTGCTCAATGCTTAAATGTTGACATGCCATGCACAGGATGTGGCGGAGCGGCTCCAAATGTTCCAGAACAGGGTGCAGCTATGATATCTGCTTTGTCTTCAATACTTGGTTATGAAACAGAACCTGGAAAAGAACAGTATTCTGAAAAAGAGATTGAAGAGTTAATGAACCAGATTAAAGATCCAATCGGAACTTTCTACATGTACTCTTTACCAGCATCAATTCTTAAAAGAAAGGTGATGAAGAAATGAAAGAAATAATAATAGATCCGATCACTCGACTAGAAGGCCATGGAAATGTGTCCATATTCCTGAATGATGCGGGTGAAGTTGAAAATGCATATTTAAAAATCCCAGAACTTAGAGGTTTTGAAAAATTCTGCACTGGAAGGAGAGCAGAATTAATGCCACAGTTAACCACAAGAATCTGCGGAGTCTGTCCAGTTGCCCATCATTTTGCGTCAGTCAAAGCTTTAGATGCTGCTTTCAATGTTGAACCTACTTCTGTAGCCAAAAAACTTCGTGAACTAATGAATTGTGGTTATTACATTTATGATCATATATTACACTTTTATTATCTGGGGGGTCCAGATTTTGTTGTTGGTCCAGATGCACCTCCAGAAAAACGAAATATTCTAGGCGTTATAGAGAAAGCAGGAATTGAAGTAGCAAAAGAAGTAATCAAACATAGAGCTTTTGGGCAAAAAATTACTGAGATTCTTGGTGGAAAAGCTACACATCCAACTTGTGGTTTGCCTGGAGGAATATCCAAGGCTCTTTCTGAAGAAAACCGCCAAGAAATAGAAAAAATGGTTTCTTCATCAGTTGATTTTGCTAAATTTACTTTGAAACTTTTCCACGATATCGTTTTAGGTAATAGTCAATATGTAGAATTGATCAAAAGTGATGCATTTACAATGCAAACTTACTACATGGGAATGGTCGATGATAATAACAAAGTAAACTTTTATGATGGTAAAATCAGAGTTGTTAAGCCAAATGGTGAAGAATTCGTAAAATTTGAAGGAAAAGACTACTTAAAACATATAGAAGAACATGTGGAAGAGTGGACTTATTCCAAGTTCCCATACCTAAAAGATGTTGGATGGAAGGGACAAGTTTATGGACCGGACAGTGGAGTATATCGTGTTGGTCCATTGGGTAGATTAAACGCATCTGATGGAATGGCCACACCTCTGGCTCAAGCAGAATATGAAATCATGTATAAAACATTAGGCGGAAAACCTGTTCATGGTACTTTAGCTTTCCATTGGGCACGATTAATTGAGCTGCTTTACGCGACTGAAAGAGCACTAGAATTGGTTAAAGATCCTGAAATCACAAGTACTAATATACGCAATGAACCAGGTGAACCAGGTGAAGGTGTTGGAGTCATCGAAGCTGCAAGAGGAACATTGTTCCACCACTACACCCTAGATAAGGATGCACTCATAAAGGATGTAAACTTGATTGTAGCTACAACCAACAATTACCCGGCAATATGTATGTCAATAAGAGATGCAGCCAAAGGGTTGATTCACGAAGGTAAAATTGACAATGGAATTCTTAATAAAGTGGAAATGGCTTTCAGAGCCTATGACCCATGCTTTGGATGTGCAACACACTACGCAGTAGGACAAATGCCATTAACTATAGAGGTTTTTGACAAAAACGAAAATCTGCTTAAAACCCTACAACGCTAAACTTTTTCTACTTTTTTCTTATTTTTATTTTTAGATGGATTTAACATATGACCGAAGTAGAGTATAACCTTCAGACTGATCTTGAAAGATGGTTAAATAAATCAAAAAAAATTGTTATAGCAGGTATAGGAAATCCAATTCGCAATGATGATTTTGTTGGAGTAAAAATAGTCCAAGAGTTAAAAAACAAAGTACCGAACGAAGTTCAATTATATGAATGTGAAACTGTACCAGAAAGTTTTCTCGAACCTATAATAGAACTTAATCCAACACACATCCTCTTAATCGATGCAGCACTTCTTGGATTAAAACCAGGTGCAATCAGGTTAATCAACCCTGAACAAGTTATAAATTTTTCACCCATTACTTCACACACATTACCTTTACGCATATTCTGTGAATTCATAAAAAAAACAACAGAATCAAAAATTGCTCTACTATTAATTGAACCTAAAAACACAGGTTTTGGAGAGAAAATAACTCCAGAGGTACAAGCTGCTGCAGAAGAAATTATAAAACTTTTGCCTAAACTATTAAAAAAATGAGAGAAAAATTCGTTATTTCTCTCTATGCTTCTTTTGATCTTGAAATAGTTTCCTAACTGCACTTATTCTAGCTTTCTGAGCTAAGATATCACTCGTAACTAGAGACAAAGCTTCTTCAGGACACCATTTTATGCATTGAGGACCACCTTCTTCATCCTTGCATAAATCACATATGTAAACAATTTTGCTCTCAGAATGCAACATCACAGCCCCATAATCACACGCTTCAATATACCACCCACAACCATTGCACTTATCATCATCAACAAGTATAGTCCCAGATTCTTCAGATTGTTTTATAGCGTCACGTGGACAGGCAGCAACACAGGGTGGGTCTTCACAGCGCCTACAAGTAACCGCCATATTTGCTAACTGATTTACTCTAACAACACGAATGCGTGATTTAATTGGATTAAACGCTTTCTCTTTTGTCCATGAGCACATATATTCACATATTTGACAACCAACACATTTCTCAGCGTCAGCTGAAACGAACTTTTTATCATGGATTTTTACCATCTTTTTAAGCCCCCAATTTTTCTTCAACGATGTTTAAGAGAGCATTCATGTTTAGTTCTTCAAGTTTCGTTTTTTTTGGAATACCATCGCTGTTCCAGCCGCGAGATTGATAATAATCATCAAGAAGCAGGTTAAGTTCATCTTGGGTGACATATGCTCCTTTTACAGGTCCATCATCAGGAATAGGAAG
>JAENXI010000100.1 GCA_016649625.1 Candidatus Bathyarchaeota archaeon | reverse complement strand
ACCAATCCCACCATCACAATCTGAAATAATATTCCCCGAAAGAATATTATCTGGAGAATAGTTGAGGTTAATAGCATATTGATCTGAAAGTTCGTTTCCGATGATTTCATTAGTTGAGGAATGTTCTAACCAAACCCCATTAGCATTTAGTGAAAGATTATTTTGAGAAATGGTATTATTAGAGGATAAGAAAAGATAAATACCAAAACCAAAGTTGGTTATTTCCAGATTTTTTATGATCACATTATTTCGTTCAGTTAAATCTATCCCATGAGAAAGTGCTTTGTTATCTCCATTAAGAACATAATTTGCGCCATCAAGCACTATGTTATTTTTTTCAATCACTATTGAACCGTAAATATCATCTAAGAGAGTATACTGTGTATCCGAGATTTTAGAAACTGATGAAGAAGAAGGGTCAATTGTGCCATCAGCTCTAATATAAATTGTTTCAAATGGATTAGTAGTTGGAGTTTGAATTATAACATAAGCGCCTATCACAATAAATATAATAACTATACCAAGAATTATTTTGCCTTTAGGTAGTTTTCGAGGTTTGCTTTTTTCTGCTTGCTCTCTTTGCTGTTGGTATGTTTTTTGCGCGTTTTTTTCCTTTAGTTGTCTATCATGTTGCTTTTCTTTCCAGCTCTTCTTTTTTTGTTTTGACATTTCTCATTACAGCCTTGAGGTGAATATTGTTGTATTGTCGATTGAAATAAGGGTTATTAAAGATTTTTCTGAAGTTAAGTTTACACTTCTCCCTAAGGAATGTTAAATCAAAAAAAAGAGTATTCTTTAGTTAATAAGAGTCTGATTTATAATTCAGACGAAATCCTTTTTTGATTTATTAATTAAAAATATGCTTAAGAAAGAAAATACCAACATAGGTATTTCAGACATTAAAACAATATCCGCATATCCATAGCCATAATACCAGATTATTATGAAAGTAGCCAAAGAGGAACATAAAACAATAATTGATGAAATCAACGAAAATCTAAACCGTTTTTTTAATAGAGAAAGAAATCCGCCTATCATACCTGGAATGAAAGCGATAACATTGATAATCCCAAAAAGCAAAAATCCCAAAAAAGTTGCCATGTATTCAGCTTCACCAACTCCAATTGATAAATAATAATCTAGATTTGTTGTATAAGCTGCTACATTTGCTTGGTAGTTTAGTAGACCAATAATGCCAAGCGTAGCTGCAAATGTCGATGCAATAATAAGCAAAATAGTTGCGATTCCTAAAAATTCTGATTTATTCTTTTTTGAATCGAAAGGATTACCACAATAAGCACAAAAACTGCTAGTTTCATCAACGATCTCTTTACCACATTCAACACAATTCAACAATAATTCAACTTCTTTTATTGGATATGTTCGTGGTAGAGATTACCTTGAGATTATATATATAACCTTATTCCAAAATTATAAAATAATAAATTATAAAGAATCGCGGTTTTTTGTCCCATATTTCATTTTTATTCTCTAAATTAGTAAAAGCAGACAATTGGTTAAAAAGTGAACATTTTCCAGTTTGAATCGATAAATCTATTTACCTAATTCCATTTTTTCGTAATTTTGTATTGCCTTAGTCACTATTTCTTTAGCTTCAGTTACGTGTTTCCATTCTTTAACTCGTGTCCACTTGTGTGGTTCTAATCGTTTATAAGTCTCAAAAAATTCTTGGATTTCTTTCAATTCATGGTCATGAACATCAGAGATATCTGCATAACCTTCAAATCTTGCGTCATCAACTAGAATTGAGAGTATTTTTGGATCTAAGCCTTCTTCATCTTCTATTAATAAACAGCCAATAACTTTTACTTTCGCTACACAACCTATTTCTAAAGGTTCAAAACTCAAAGTCATAATATCTAACGGGTCACCATCATCATACAAGGTTTGTGGGACAAAACCATATTCAACAGGAAAAACTACTGAGGAAGGGATAATTCTATTTAACACAAAAGTTTCCCAATCAGGATTATATTCATATTTGTCTCGTGAACCACTCACAACTTCAATGATCATATTTAGAAGTTCAGGAGGATTATCTCCAATTGGGATATTTTTCCAAAAATTCACACCGAACACCCACAACTATCAAATTCAAAAAGTAATCCAATCTTTTAAGCATTTTTAGAAAAAATTTTTCTTCCAATGTAATTCTCAATTAAAATGTTTTATTAAAAAAAAGTTCTAGTTTTTTATCTTTAGGTTTTTTTAACAAGTTTGCACACTTCTTTGGATCTAAAGCTATGAATTCTAATTCTAAACTAAAAAGAAGATTTTGTATGCCCTTACTAATATTGGGCGCGACAAGAACACCCCTAACATCTCGATCTGATTTTCTTTTTATAGCAGTTACATATTTAGCAAGTTGAAGAACAGCATATTTGCCTGCAATTTTACGTTTTACTTCAATCACAACTAATTTACCATTTTTATCGACTCCATAAACATCAATAAATCCTGGGTCGACCTTTTTCTCATAACTAATAGGTTTGAAACCTTGTTCTATTAAAGAAGGTTTTAGCAGTATGGCTTTATGCATATCTTTCTCACTTGCAAAAAGGTTAAAGTCTGCAAAATCATCAAGACTAAATGTCGAAATCATAAAAATTTTATCAAATAAAATTTTTAATGTTTCTCTGGGATTGTGCCTAATTGCACTAATTTCTAAAATATTAGATTTCTTTTGAACATGTAAAATACTTCCTGGAGGTTGCCAATTAACTGGTTCATAACCAAAAGAACGATGAATGAGAATTGCTCCATCACTCTTGACAATAAGTATTCGTTCGCCATATTCAAGATTAGAACTTGCTCTTCCGTTATATATCACTTTAAAGTTGCCAACAATTATCAGTATCTTTTTGTTCACAAGGACTTTTCCTATAATTGCTGCAGCATCCTCTAGGGTTGGATTCTTAGTAACAATGAACTTCTCTGAGTTAATCAATTATTTTAACCAAATATTTTAGAAGGATTCCACGTAAATAAGAGTTCTGAAGTGTTTGATGTGCCCACCTGGAATGAAAAACGTAGAGTAAAAAAATGTTATGATTTAACTTCAAACATTTATAATATACGCTATTCAGAAGAGCAAAAAAACAAGTATAAACGTGCTTTATTGAACGTAAATTTTAACCAAAAAAGCATTGTGTTGGATATTGGATGTGGTAGTGGATTATTGTTTAGCTATTTGACATCAAAAGTTGATACAATTATTGGAATTGATTTATCAATTGGATTACTCCACAAAGCAAAAGAGAATAATAAAGAGACAAACATTCATTTGATTCTAGCTGATGCGGATAATTTACCACTCCAAACTAACAAAGTTAATATTGTTTTTGCTTTCACTATGCTTCAAAATATGCCATCACCATTAATGACACTAAAAGAGATAATATTAGCTGCAAAAACTGATGGACAAATTATAGTAACTGGATTAAAAAAGGTTTTTTCTTTAGAGAAATTCAAGGAATTGTTGGAAAAATCTGGTTTAAAAATAGTTGCCATCGAAAACGGGTCAGATTTGAAGTGTTATGTAGCTATTACAAAAAGTTTGGTGAATAGCAAAGGTTTCATTAAATAAAAAATTGGTAAGGAATCTTTATATCACAAGTTTTGCATTCCAACATAAATAAGCGACTAAATCTTGATGCTTGTTCAACCATTTGGTGGTGAGTTAAATGCCGTTAAAAGCAATTAAAAAGAATACGGCAAATGAACTGACTTTAGAATGGGTTATGCATGTTAAAAATTATAAGCTAACTCTTGATAAGAATTTTTGTGTGAGTTGTCAAATCTGTAACTTAGCGTGTCCAAAAGAAGCAATCACCATTAATAAAAAGTTAATAGATAACGAGAAAAATGGTAAAAATTGCATAGATATTGATCTTGAAAAATGCAACTTTTGTGGAATTTGTGATATTATTTGTCCTTTTGGAGCAATAAAACTTTCAAAAAACGGCGAAAACTCTATTTCAGTAATAGAGAAAAACAGTTTTCCTCAATTAATTAGGAAAATAGAAATTAACAGTCTATGTTGTCCCAAAGAATGTGATGACTGTAAAGACGCATGCCCATTATCATTAATCT